>JAICJJ010000499.1 GCA_025928535.1 Thermomicrobiales bacterium | reverse complement strand
AATTTCCGGCGCTCGACGATGGCGACCTGGCCGAAATCGACGCCCTCTGGCCAGCGATTTCCCGGCTCTTCACCGCGAAGGAAGGAGGACTGTGACCTCGATCGACAAGGCGCGCGCCTCCGAGAAGACCCGACATCGAGCATCTGCTGGAGAGGAGCGAGGATCATGACGTCCAACTTCCCGATCTCGCGGCGCGGATTCGTCGGCATGGCGTCCGTCGCGGCGGCAATGCCGCTGGTCAACGGCGTGCTGCGTCCAGCGCCCGCTGCCGCCCAAGGCACGCCGAGCGCCGGCGGAACCGCGTTCGCCAACGGCATCAATCCCGTCGACTACGTCGGCGGCGACGGCTCGTACAAGAAGTACAAGGATCAGGGATTGCGGCTCGGTCTGATCGAATCGTTCCCGGTCAATTACACCGACCCGAAGACCGGCCAGCGAACCGGATGGAACACCGACCTCGTCCTGGCGGCGCTGAAACACAGCGGCATCGACAAGTACGAGTTCGTCGATGGCCCGTGGGAATCGATGGTGCCGGGGCTCCAGAGCGGACGATTCGACCTGCTCGCCAGCGATGTGCACGTCACGCCGGAGCGGGTGCAGGTCATCGACTTTTCCGAGCCCGTCTTCTGGTATGGCGACGCGCTCTTCGTCCCGAAAGGCAATCCGGCCAACGTCCATACGTGGGCGGACCTGGCCGGCAAGACCGTCGGCGTCGGTCTCGGCACCAACTATGCCGAATGGCTGCAAAAGCGGACCGACCTGAAGGCGCTGAATACCTACAAGGACACCCAGACGATGGCGGCCGATCTCGTCGCGGGCCGGGTCGACGCGGTGATCGCCGAGGATTCCAACTTCACGGGCTATCTCGCCCAGAACAAGAATCTGCCGATCGAAAACGTCAGCGATTATGTCCCGCAGTCCGACCTGTCCGATTGGACCCGGTTCGGCATCCGCAAGGGGGACAACGACTTCAACAACGTGTTCAGCCGCGCCATCATGGAAATGCTGATCACGGGCGAGACCCTCGCCATCCTCAAGAAATACGGACTTGGCATGCGCAACCTGACGGCGATTCCCGGCAAGTGAGCGCTGGCGCGGATCAGGCCGTGCTCGGATGGTGTCCGATTCGAGGTCGGGGGCGCGCCAACCGCGCCCCCGACGCTCGCTCAGCGGCGGCGCGTGACCGGCCTGCCGGCCAAGCCGCCGGGAGGCGGTTCCGATGACCTTCGACTGGAGCGCGATTCCGGGGATGATGCCGGCCTTGCTGGCTGGCCTGCGCGTCACGGTGCTGGCGACGGTCGTCGTGATGGCGATCGCCCTGGTCGTCGCCTTGCCGATCGCGCTCGCCCGCATGTCGCGGCATGCGCTGCTGCGCGTTCCGGCGACGATTTATGTCCAGGTGTTGCGCGGCACCCCGGTGCTGCTCCAACTCTTCTATCTCTACTACGTGCTGCCGTTCGCCGGCATCAAACTGTCGCCGTGGACTGCCGGCATCATCGGGATGAGCGCCGCCTACTCGGCCTACCTGTCCGAGATCTACCGCGCTGGCATCGAGGCGATCGATCGCGGGCAGACCGAGGCCGCGCTCTCGCTCGGCATGTCGCGCGTCCAGGTGATGCGCATCGTCGTGCTGCCCCAGGCGTTTCGGATCGTCATCCCGCCCATCGGCAACATGTTCATCGGTCTCTTCAAAGACACCTCGCTGTTGTCCATCCTGACCATCCGGGAATTGATGTTCGAAGGACAATTGCTTGCGGCGACCACGTTTCGCCACATCACGATCTTCACGGTGATCGCCGTGCTCTATCTTGCCGTCTGCTGGCCGAGCGCCTCGATCATCGATCGGCTGGAAAAGCGCCTGAAGGCGACGCCGCACGACGCCGGGCCGACAGGGTCGACGGGATCGCCGCGCCGCTGGCCGTTCACCTTCGGACCAAGCGGAGAAGCGACGGCATGATTCGCCTCGAAAACATCTGCAAACGGTTCGGTCGGCTCGAGGTGCTGCGCGGCATCGACCTGGCGGTCGCCCGCGGCGAGGTCGTCGTCATCATCGGTCCGAGCGGGTCGGGCAAGAGCACGTTGCTGCGCGTGATCAATCATCTCGAACCGTTCGACGCCGGGGCCATCTATCTGGACGGCCAGCCGATTTATCAACGAGTGGTCGATGGCCGGGTGGTGCGCGATTCGGAACGGTCCATCCGCCAGATTCGCGCCCGCATCGGCATGGTGTCGCAGCGGTTCAATCTCTTTCCGCATATGTCCGTGCTGCAAAACGTGATGACCGGGCCAATCAACGTCCGCCGCCTGCCAAAGCGTGAGGCGGACGCGCGCGCCCGAACGCTGCTGCAGCGGGTCGGCCTGGCGGACAAGATGACCGCCTACCCGAACCAGTTGTCCGGCGGCCAGCAGCAGCGCGTCGCGATCGCGCGGGCGCTGGCGATGGAACCGGAAGCGATGCTGTTCGACGAAGTCACGTCGGCGCTCGATCCGGAGTTGGTCGGCGAAGTGCTGCGCGTGATGCGGCAACTGGCCGCCGACGGCATGACCATGGTCGTCGTCACGCACGAAATGGGGTTCGCCCGGGAGGTCGCCGACCGCGTCGTCATGATGGACGAGGGAGCGATTGTCGAGGAAGGACCGCCGACGCCATTCTTCACGACCCCGAGCAACTCACGAACCCGCGCCTTCATCGACGCCGTCATCCGGCACTAGCGACGGAGGATT
>JAICJJ010000526.1 GCA_025928535.1 Thermomicrobiales bacterium | reverse complement strand
CTCGCGCTCGACCCGGCGATGGCGGCGCCGAACCTCCAGGTCCATTTCTGGGTCTGGCATGAGACGGGCCCCTATTTCGGCATGCCGGTGCAGAATCTGGTCGGCTGGTCGGCGACGGGCCTGCTCTACATGGGCGTCAGCCGGTTGCTCTGGGGGAGCGATCTCGATCTGATGCGGGTCGCGCCGCGGGCGTGGTTTCCGGCCGCCGTCTACGTGGCCAATCTCGTCTTCGCGATGGCGTTGAGCCTGGGTGCCGGGCTCTGGCAGCCCGTGGCGCTGGCGGCGGCGATCGGCCTGGCGCCGGCGATGCTCGCGTTGGAGGCGGGACGGGCGACCGGGCGGGAGCCGCGCGAGGAACGAAGATGGAACGCCTCTCCGAGCGGTTGATGGGGCGGCGGGCGCACCGCTCGATTCGGGCAGCCTGCGGTCTGGCGTTGCGGAACGTCGACCTTGCCGTTGAAGGGTCGGAGCGCCTGCCGGCGACGGGCCCGGCGATCGTCGCCGCCCGCCACTACCATCACCTGTACGACGGCTGCGCGTTGCTGACGGCCATCCCGCATCCCGTCCACATTGTCGTCGCGCTTGATTGGCTCGAGCATCCGGCCGGCCGTCGGCTGATGACCGCCGCCTGTCACGCCGCCGGCTGGCCGATCGTCGCCCGCTCCGACCATCCAGCATTGTCCGCGCCGGCCGGGCCGCCGCTCGCCGCATCTCGCCAGTGCGTCGATCTCTTGCGCGGCGGGGAATGGCTGCTTGTCTTTCCCGAGGGATATCCGACGATCGATCCGGCGTACACGCCGAAAACCGGGGACGACGCGTTTCTCCCGTTTCGCGCCGGCTTCGCGCGCTTCGCTTTGCTGGCCGAGCGTCAGGGCGCGGCGCCCGTGCCGATCGTGCCGACAGGCCTCGATTACCGACGGGGAACCCGCTGGCGCTTGACGATCCGCTTCGGGGAGGCACGATTCGTCGAGCGCGGCATCTCTCTCGCCGCGCAGATCGCCGAAATCGAGGAGCAGGTTCGTCAACTTTCCGGCGTCGCGCAGCCGGAGGAACCCGGCGCGCCGCCGCACGTCGTCGGGACGGCGCGAGAAGGTTGACCATGCGTATTTGGGATCTGCCGCCGTCGTCGCTTTGCCGGCAGCATCTACTCGGCGAGCATCGCGAATTGCACGCGCTCTGGCGCATCCTGACGGAGGATCGCTCCGGTTACGCGCGCCATCCCGAGACGCGGCGCTGGCGCGGCAAGCAGGCGGCGCTCTATCGCCGACACGAAGCATTGGCGGCCGAGATGGCGCGCCGCGGCTACCGGCACGCCAGCCCGCTCGACCCGCGTCTGGCGACGGGGTTGGCGATCCAGACCGACTTCGTCGATCCGACGGAGCGGCAACGCGCCATCTTGCGGACCAAGGGATGCGACTGTCGGCTCGGCGACACGGCGGAGACGGAATCCCCAGCGAGAGCGCGGTAGCGACCGATTCGGATGGGCTCCGACGCCGCCCGGACCGTGCGCACGGGTGCGCACGACGCGTTGGTGGCGGCTCGTAGCGCCACGACGGGGACCAGGCTTACATGATGCCCTGCAGCGCCTGCACTATCGGTAGCATGTCTGAACTATGGTCTGGTTTCGGCAGTCGATACCGATAATGAGCCAGCCTGTTGAAAAAAGCGTGCGCGGCGGCCCTCCGTTGGGGCGCCGAGATTTCACGAAGATTTCGCGGTGAAAGCGCGAGCTTCTCAGAAACCACACGCGCGAAGCGCTCGACTGACGCGCCGCGCGCGGCGGAACCGTGACCCGTGAACGCAACGACCGGCACTATTGGCAGAAAACTATAACAGCTGTTATAATGCGAAGGTTTCCGCTGGGGTCATCACGCCCTACGCTCCCTCCAAGCACGGGCCCTCTCCAGGTTCCCTCGATCACCCCCATGAACGGTCGCATCGACCGCAGAAAGCCGGCGCGTAATGCGCACTAGCCAAGACGAGCACCCGATCTCCGGCCACGCGGGCGATCCCACGACGGCGGCCCACGCCCTGGCGGCGTGGGAGACCGACGGCGGCGCGCGGCCGGGCGACGGGCGCGCCCCGAGCGGCCCCGCGACCCGCCTCACTCGCATCACCCGGCTGGCGCTGATCGGGCCGGAGGCCGGCGTCATCGCCGGCGTCTCGCCCGTGGCGTCGAGCGCGATCGAGGGGATCGTGGCGAATGGCTACCAGGTGGTGGCGGTTGTCCGCGATCACCCGCCGTACACCCACGTCATCGGTGCCCACGGCGGCCAGGATTATCTGGCCACGCTGGCGACGGTCTGGGCGAACCCGAGGACCGCTCCACCGGTCCCGCGGCCCGCCTGATGACGCTGGGCGTCAGGCCGGCAAGCTTGGCCAGCGAGGGGGATTCCCCCACGCTGGCGCCGTTCAGCCGCGGCCAACGGCTGGCCGACGCGCTCACGACGCGGCTCGGCTCCTGGCCGTTCATCATCGGCCAAAGCGTGCTGCTGGTCG
>JAICJJ010000479.1 GCA_025928535.1 Thermomicrobiales bacterium | reverse complement strand
CGGCGCGCTTGCCGCAGCGCCCGCGCCGCGACCAGCCCGGACAGCCCGCCGCCGACGATGGCGACCTCGACCGTTCGTTCCGCGTCTGTGGACACGCGGACGCCCGGCTCCTGCATCGCGTTCCCTCCCCCCGTGCGAGACGCTCCAGCGAAACCCGTTTGGATTGCCGGCGATTCAGGTGTGTCTGATGACGACACTTTAGCACGCCGTTCGCGATGTTGAAGACGGCCGCGAGGGCCAATCCGGCGTTGGCCCTCGGAGGCGCCGTTTGCGGATTGCGTTGATCGTTCACCCGGGCCGATGCGGTCGTACAATGGAACGCTTGCAATTCCGAGAAGTCGTTGACCCGATCGCCAGCCCGTTCCGGAGCGCATGGATGGACGCCCCGTTCCGTCGCCTGTTGACATGCGTTTGCATTGTGGTCGTCGCGCTGGCGAACTGGGCGCCGACGCTCGCGCAGCAGGATCAGCCGCAAGGGTATAGCGGCAATGACCAGGGCTTTTCGGCGCCGTTCGACCGGGGGATCGCGGATCTCGATGCCTATTGGAGCGAAGTCTTTGCCGATGCCGGCGTGTCGTACAGGTCACCACACGTCCGTCGGTTCGAGGAAAAGATCGACACGGCATGCGGTCCGGAGGACCCGAGTTTCGGACCGAACTACTGCGTGCCGGTCGAAACGATCTACCTGACGTTTTCGATGCTGCCGCTGATCGGCGTCGATACGAGCGTCGTATACAACTTGCTCACGATCGCCGCTCACGAATGGGGTCATCACGTCCAGCATTTGCTGGGCGTGCAACGAGCATCTGACAACCGCTTCGAACTTCAAGCCGATTGTCTCGCCGGAGCCTTCACCCAGCACGCCAAAGAGTTAGGGCGGCTCGATCCCGGCGATGTCGCCGCTGCGGCCGAGGCATCAATCAAGGCAGGCGATCCGATAAATTTGCCGCAGAATCAACCGGGCGCGCATGGCATCAACGACGATCGTCTAACCGCGTTCATGAACGGCTACATCAACGGATTGCCGGCGTGCGGCCTTCCCGGACCAGTGGGGAAAATCGGGGCCGGAGCCGTCACTGCGCCGCCGACCTCCACCCCCGTGCCGCCGACTTTCATCGTCCCGCCTACACGGCCGGCCGCAAATTCGGTTCCAGCGACGAACGCCAGATCGCCGCTTTCGCTCCAGACATTGATCCCGGCGAAGTTGTCACTCTCCCCCGGCCAATCATTCCGCGTCTACGACCAGGGCGCGGCGTCCTTCGACGGCGTCGCCGCCAATTCGCCCGATCCGGCGGCGGCCGCTCGCCAACTGAGCGATTGGGGCTGGCAGGAGAACTTTTACCGCGTCTTCGCCTCTGACAATCCGCCGCGCGACGCCGCCGGCTGGGTCGAATTGAGCATCGACCGGTTCGGTTCGGTCGACGGCGCGGCGCAGGCGCTCCCCGCCTATGCCGACGCGCGCCGTACGTCGCACGGCCTGCGCGCCATCGACCTCGGCCTCTTTTCCGATCAGAGCGAGGCGATGAGCGGCCCGGCCTACAACGGCAACGAGGTCACGATCCTGGCGCGGCGGGGCGATCTGGTGATTCGGGCGACCGGGATCACGCCGCGCGGTGATCCGACGGCGGACGTCACCGAAGCCATGCTCAAGATTCTCGTGCCGCTGGTCGATGAGCCGCAGGTCGCGTCGAGCGCGTTGTTCGACGCCTTGCCGACCGAGGTCGACGTGCCGTCCGGGTTGCGGATGACGGAAGAACATGCGCGCAGCGGATCGACCATCGCCAGCACGTTCCCGGATTCGGCCGAAGCCGAGCGACGCTTCCAGCAATGGGGCTGGCGGGAAAACGCGGCGCGCTTCTTTACCGGGCGAAGCGCGGCCGGAACGACCCGGATCGAGGTCTCGGTCTTTCGGCTTGCCGATCCGAACGCGGCGGCGCAAGCGCTCGACTACTTTCTGCGCGGCCGCGCCGCGGGCACGTCGTTGGCGGAGGTTGCGCCGCCGGCCGGGCCGCCCGGGACGCGGGCGCTCGCGGGATCCATCCCGGGCGGACAGGAGGCGACCGTCTATTTCAGCCAGGGCGCGGAGTTGGTCCGGGTGACGGCGATCGGGTCGGGCGATCCGATGCGCGATCTGGCGGCTGTGCTGCAGTCGTGGCCGTGACGCGGGAACGAACCGGTCGCGTCGAGCATTGACGGCGAGGGCGCATGGGAGTCGAACCCACCGGCGCCGGGATCGCCGACGCCCGCACGGTTTTGAAGTTCGGGCCCGGGTCGTCCAGCGTCATCCACCGGCGTTCATTTCACGACTGAAGCGCTCGTGTTTTTGGCGTCTTCATCCACCGACATCCAGCCATGTCCGCCGGAATTGCGGTCAAAATTGCGGTCAACTGCGGTCAGGATTGCGCCCTGTCGGAGCCGATCTTCACCGCCGCCGCTCGGTCCGAAGCGGGTTCGGTTCCGAGCGTTGTGTCAAGCACGCAGCCAGGCGGCAACGCCACGCTCTCCCAATCCATTCCTCCAGATCTCTCGTGGTTGGCCATTGGCATGCGCTGGCCGGTCATCCTGGGTCAGGCGAACGTCTGGATCCATTGTGGCAGCCGTCGACCGGCGGACCGGGATTGTCGGGCTTTTCCCGGCAGGCGTAGATGCCGCCGGTCGGGCACAATTCCGGATTACTCGTGTCCGAGCCGTCATTGAGCGGCGACGACGGAGCGATTTGCGACGCAAGGAGATTCGTGACCATGAAGCTGCGCATTGTCACACCGATCACCACCCACGGTTTCGCCTCGATCGACGCCTTCCTGCCGCTGGTCCGGTCGGACACGGAGTTGAGCCATGTCGAGAT
>JAICJJ010000112.1 GCA_025928535.1 Thermomicrobiales bacterium | reverse complement strand
TCCTACCTTCGGCATCTCCTCGCCGGCTGAAATGCGATTGCCCTGGGGAGTCGGGGAGTCGGGGAGTCGGCGAGTCGAGGAGTCGAGGAGTCGAGGAGTCGAGCAGCGGAGCGAGGCGCGGCGCCTACCCTCGTCATGCTGAGCCGCAGCGAAGCATCTCGGCTTGGATATCCGGAACGCCGAGATGCTTCGTTGAGACGCAGGACAACGACCCCGTGCCGACTCGCCGCCCCGGCTACGCTCTTCTCGACTCCTCGACTTCCCGACTCGCAACCGCGGCCCGGGATGTGCATGGCGCCTTCGGGAGCGGGACGTCGACGAACTCCGCGTCCGCCGCGGACGGGGCGGAGGAGACGAGCGATGGAGCAGCCTCAACCCGATCCGGACGCGATCGAGGAGATTCGGCGGTCGGAACATTTCTCGCATGAGTTGCGGACGCCGCTGACGATCGTCGTCGGCCGGGTGCAGTTGCTGCAGCGGCGGGTGCGGCGCGGCGAGATCGACGGCGTTCGGATCGAGGCCGATCTCGACGCCATCGAAACGGCATTGGCGCGGTTGATCGCGGCGCTGCTCCGGAGCGGGCGCGAGCAGTGACGCCCCGTTCGCGGCCCTGGCGGCGGCTTCAGGTTTCGCCCGGCTGCGGCGGCTCGTCCGGGTCGAATCCGGTTTCGCCGTCGCCGAACGCCGTCGCCAGCGCCGCCCGCACCGCGGCATAGCCGAAGCCGCGTCGCTGCAGATAGGCGCCGAGTCGCCGCCGGGCGGTCGCCGGATCGTCGCCGGCGTAGGTCGCGGCTCGCTTGCGGGCCAGTTCGGTCGCCGCCGCGATTTCGTCCAGCGGCGCTTCGTCCAGCGTGTCACGGGCCAATTCGCGGTCGATTCCCTTGCGCCGCAATTCCTGCTCCAGGAGGCGGCGACCGCGCGGGTGGTGCTCGACCCGTCGTTCGACCCAGGCGCGAGCGAAGCCGGCGTCATCGAGATAGCGCCAGCCGTGCAGCCGCGCGACGACCGCGTCGATCGTCGCTGGCGCGAACCCGCGTTCGCGCAGCCGATCGCGTACTTCCCGTTCCGTCCGCGGACGATAGCCCAGGAACGCCAGCGCCGCGGCGGTCGCGCGGGCCGTGTCGTCGGCCGCGAGCAAGGCCGCGATCCGGGCGGCGTCGAGGTGCTCGCCGATCCGCAACCCTTCCGCGAGCGCGGCTTCGCGATCGATGCCGAACGCGAACGCGCCGTCGATTTCGACATTCAGTCGTTCCCGGTCGCGCGCTTGCGGCGACAGGTCGGTGACGCGGCCTGGCCTCGGCTGGGGACGTTCGTCCGGTTCCGGCTGCGGCCGCCGGCCGAAGCCGCTCCGGCGGGGCGGTTTGGCGTCGTCCTGGTTCATGCGGGTCTCCTTGCCGCCGTCCGGTTCGATCGCGGACTCATCGACCGTCATCGTGGAATCGTACCGCCCGCGCGCCGTTCGCCCGGCATCGCCGTCTGGCCAAATGCTCTGAAGGTTCGCCTGAATCGGCTGTGGGCTTGGTTTTGCTGGTCTAACGCAACTCTAATATTCCTGTCTGGTTAAGGACTTCGCCTCAAATTTCTTAGAAACGCCAATTGGAGCTCTAATTGATTTCTAAGGCCGTCGTCGCAGGATAAGCGTGGGTTCAGCGATGGGTGGTCTTCGGCATGCTCTGGAAGGGGACTCGAAAGGAAGGGATCGAAATGAGCAAACTTCGTATGGCGGCGCTCAGCGGCGTGCTGGCGTTGCTGCTCGCGGGATTGGGGGCGAGCGGCTCGATCAACGTCGCGTCGGCGCACCACGCCAAGACGCATCCGACGGCGGCCCGTCTGTCGCGTCGGTCGCATCATCATGGCAGCGGGGTCGCTGCCCATCGGCATCACGCCCGGCATACCCGAACGCACGGGCAGAAGAAGCACAGCAAGTAACGCGCGGACGCCGCTTCGCGTCCGACCGCGGCCGGCGTGGCGCGCCGGGGCGACCGGGACCGCGCGAAGCGGCGCTCGATCGCGCGAAACGCCAAGCACGGCCGACGTGCGCTGAGCCCTCTCGGCGCCGGGGCGCCCGCCAGGTGTGGACGGGCGTTCCGGCGCCGTTTGTCGTTGGCGTCGGCGTGCTCCTCGCGAGCCAGCCGGTCGTCACGGTCCATCGGGATCGAATTCGATTCGGGAGATGCGATGATGACAAATGTGGCGCTAATCGCGATGGATTACGGTATTGATGCGGCCGACTTTCGAGACCACGGCCTGTAACGGGATGGATGTCAGGAAAGGATTCCAAGATGACGAAATTGCGAATGATCGCGTTGGCGTTGGCGATGCTGCTCGGCATCACCGGGGCGTCGGCGTTCGGCGTGAACGTCGCGGGCGCGACGGCGACGCAGCCCCATACGCATGCCCATTCTCATGTGAAGCATGCCAAGACGCACCCGACGGCGAAGCACGTCGCGCGGCGCCAGCATCATCATGGCAGCGGCGTCGCCGCCCACCGGCATCACGCGCGGCATGCCCGGCATGCTCGCACGCATGGCCAGCGCCGCTCCCAGAAGGCATCGAAGACGTCGCGCCACGCCTAGCGCGGCCACGCGGGTCTGAGGCGCGCGAGGCGCCCCGTTCTCCCGGCAGGGGAGGGCGGGGCGTCGTCGCGTCCACTGGCCGCCGAATTGAGGATGCGGCATCATGCTGATGGAACGAACGCCGGCCGCCGCGCCCAGCAACGACGGACAGTCCATGCGCATCCTCCTCGTCGAAGACGATGTCAAACTCGCTTCCATCATCGCCCGGGTGCTTGGCCAGGAGCGGATGGAGGTCGATGTCGCCTACGATGGGGAGCACGGTCTCGAACTTGCCCTCGCCGGCGCGCACGACGTCGTGATTCTCGATCGCCTCTTGCCGAAACGGGATGGCGTGGCGGTCATCCGCGAATTGCGCGCCGAACAGCAAAGCGTGCCCGTGTTGATGCTGACGGCGCTCGGCGATTTGCCGGAGCGAGTCGAAGGGCTCAACGCCGGCGCGGACGACTATCTCGGCAAACCGTTCGCCTTCGAAGAATTGCTGGCGCGCATCCGGGCGCTGGCCCGCCGCGTCGAACGCCCGATGTTGCCTGACGTGATCGCCGTCGGCGATCTGACGATCGACCTCGCGGGCCGAACGGTCGAGCGGGCGGGGCAGCGCATCGAGTTGAGCCCTCGCGAGTGGGCCATGCTCGAGACGTTCATCCGCAATCGGGGACGCATCCTCAGCCGCGACGATCTTCTCGAGCGGGTCTGGGGCTACGACGCCGATCCATCGGGCAACGTCGTCGAACTCTACATTCACTACCTCCGGCGCAAACTCGACGCGCCCGGCGCGTCGTTGATCCGCACGGTGCGCGGCGTCGGCTATATCTTTTCGGGAGAACCGTGAGATGTTCGCGTCGGTCGGCCGCCGGCTGGCGCTGCTGAACGCGCTGGTCGTGGTCGGGATCATCGCCCTCGTCACCACGGCGAGCTTCGCGCTCGTCCGGCAGACGTTGACGCGCGAACTCGACCGGGAATTGGCCGATCGGGCGGTCACCCTCGCCGATCGCTGGGCGTCCGATCTCGCGACCGGGCGCCATCCGGCGCTGGTCACCGCCGCGAATCAGGCCGAACGCCGCGATGGGACCGATCGCCACGTCGGCGACGAACTCCTCGAAGGCGGCGACACCCTCGTCTACATCCTCGACAATCAGGGTCAGACCTTGCAGGCCACGCGTGACGTCTTTTACCCCGACCTGCCGTCTGCTTCGGGCGTGCATGCGGCGCTGGACGGCGCTTCCGACGCCCGGGCGGCCACGATCGACGGCGTGCCGTTGCGCGTGGTCACCTTGCCGATTCGCGTCGGCGACCGGCTCGTCGGCGTGGTGCAGGTCGCCCGCGGCACCCAGCAAGTGACCAATCAACTGCGGCTGATCGCCTGGGCCAGCGTGGCGACGGTCGGCCTCGGCATCCTGATCGCCGTGCCCGCCGGCCTCTTCCTCGCGGGGCGAGCGATGCGGCCGATTCGGACGGCGTTCGGCCGGCAGCGTGCCTTCGTCGCCGACGCCTCGCACGAATTGCGGACGCCGCTGGCGGTGATCCGGGCCAACACCGAACTGGCCCAGCGGCTCTTGCCGCCCAAGTCCGAGGTGCGCGACGAACTGGAGAGCGTCATCGGCGAAATTGATCAGATGAGCCGGCTGGTCGATGATTTGCTCTTCCTGGCCCGCGTCGATGCCGGCGCCGCGCGGCGAGGGCAGGAGCAACTCGATCTCGCGGCCATCGTCCGTGGCGCCACCGAGCCGATGCGCGGTCTCGCCGAAAAAGCCGGCTTGACGTTGACGGTCGACGCCGCGGGCGCCCTGCCGGTCCGCGGCGACGCCGACCAGATGCGGCGGGTGGTGCGGATTCTGATCGACAACGCGATTCGCTACACCCCCGCCGGCGGGAGCATCGCCGTCCGCGCCGGCTCCGCCGAGGGGCGGGCGACCGTGCGGGTGCGCGACACCGGGGTCGGCATTGCTCCGGAAGATCAGGAACGCGTCTTCGAGCGATTTTTCCGGTCGGACGCGGCGCGTTCCCGCGCGACCGGCGGGGTCGGGTTGGGGCTGCCGATCGCGCGCACCATCGTTCAGGAAGCGGGCGGCCGGATCGGCCTGACCAGCCAGCCGGGCCACGGCACGGAATTCTGGTTCACGCTGCCCCTCGCGGCGGCTCCGGCGCTCGCGGAAGCCGCGAGCCGGTCGTCGGTCGAGCAGATCGCCGAGCCGCGCTAACGTCCCAGCCGCGTCGGCCGGGCGATCGACCCGGCGGGGCTCGCCCCTACCGGCGCCGCGTGTGCAACACGTTAATGTGTGCCCCTCGCCCTGGCGCCGGCGCGCGATGCTGTCACGCCCGGAGCGACGATTTCGTCTCCTCTCTGGCGGACCCTCGCGGAGGGACGAAGATCGGGGCATGAGCGACATCGCCGCACAGTCGACGAGCGCACCGTCTGCCTGGAGACAACAAGCGCGGACGAAATGCACCGCGACCGAATCAACATTGGAGTGAACGCGTGACCGAACCTGTCGTTCGTCGATCGAGTTTTGCCCGGCCGTCTATTTCTCCCGTCGTCAGGGCAGACCTGCTGGTCGCGGGGCTTTTCTACGGCGTGTTTGGCGTCTGGGCGTTTTTCGCGCCGGAATCATTTGCCGCGTTCGTAGCGTTCCCATTCAACCTCCATTTGCTGCACGATATCGGGGCGTTCCAGATCGGCATCGGCGCCACGCTGCTGCTCGCGCTGCTCTGGTCCGATGCCGTCATGGTGGCGTTGGGCGGCTCCGTCGTCGGCACGACAATCCACGTCGTTTCGCACGTCATCGACAGCCGTCTCGGCGGGCATGGCACGGATGCGCCGGCGCTCGCGTTGCTCGTCGCGATCGGGCTCGCGGCGATGATCGCGCGGGCGAAACAGACGTGACGGAGTCCGCATCGCGCGTCGATCGATGCAACGGCCGACCGACGATTCCTGCCAGCGCGTCAGGCCCTGTCTCATCAATATCCGGCGTCGATCGCCGGCTCGCCGGTGGCGCAGAGCGGGCAGTCGGCTTGCGGCCAGACGTCGTAGACCGTGTTCAACAAGCCGAACACCGGATGCCCGGCGAGTTCAGGCTCACCGACGTTCCAGAGGGCGGCGATGCCGATCACCTCGCCGCCGTGGGCTTCGACGCTCTGCAACAACGGCCGGATCAGATCGCCGCTGACGATCAGATCGTCGATCAGGATCACCCGGCGGTCGACGATCAGATCGTCCAATTGCCGCGGCACGGCGGGGCCATCGGCCGTCATCGCGGCCGGCACGACGCGGGCCACCGGGTCGAGAAAGTGGCCCACCCAGATCGCGAGCGCGGCGCCTTCGAGCGACGGCGAGGCCACGGTCTGGATGTGGTCGGTGAAAAAATGCTTGGCGATGGCGTAACTCATGTGCCCGACCGCGACCGGATTGGTGGTCAGATGGTCGGTATCGAGCAGCGCCGCGCTGTGCCGGCCCGAACTGTAGGCGATATGCCCTTCCCGAATGAGCCGGTCATTTTTGAGGCTCTCGAGAATGTTCCCTTCGAGGTTCGCCACCGAACACCTCCTTGACGAAGTCGGGGAGTCGGGGAGTCGGGGAGTCGGGGAGTGGAGTCGTCATCCTGAGCCGCGGACTCGGAGAGCGAGATCCTTCGCTGCGGCTGCCGTGAAAAACTCCGTTGTTCATGCCGTGGTGGCGCCGCCTGCGGCATGACCACTCAGGATGACGATCCCGGCACATCCGTTCGTGGCTCAAGGGCCCGGCCCCCGGAATGTCGTACAGGTCGCCACACGTTGCCTCCTCGCCTTCGTTCTCGCTCCTGCCCCCGACCCTCGGTCATCCCGACCGGACGGCCATGCGCTCGACCAGCGCCAGCAGGCGGGCGCGCCACGGCGTGGCGGCGGGCGCCGCGGCGAGCAGCGCCGCCCGCGCCTCGTCGTGCAACGCCGCAACCTGGGCTTCGACCGCCGGGCGGATGTCCGCCTGGGCCAGCAGGTCGAGCACCCGCGCCACGCCCGCTTCGTCGATCGCCGGCGCTGCGAAGCGGGCGTCGAGTTCCGCTCGGGTCGTCGCGTCGCTTCGCTCCCGCAGCAGCAGGATCGGCAGGCTCTGCTTGCGGCGGCGGATGTCGTCGGCCGGGGCCTTGCCCGTCTGGGAAGTCGCGCCCCAGACGCCGAGCAGATCGTCCTGCACCTGGAAGCCGAGGCCGAGGGCGCGGCCAAAGACGGCGAAGCGTCCGGCCGTCGCTTCGTCGGCGCCGCCGAGCAATGAACCGGCCCAGGCGGCGAAGCGGACGATGGCCGCGGTCTTGCCGTCGATCATGTCGAGATAGTCGGCGGGCATGACGTCGGCGCGTCCTTCGAAGCCGAGGTCGAGCGTCTGGCCGGTGACGATGGCGATCGTCATCCGATCGAAGCCTTCGAGCACGCGCAACGTGATCGTCGGGTCGGCGCCCGCGTCGATCAGCCGGTAGAGCGGCAGGTGCGCGGCGGCAAAGAGCGCGTCGCCTGCGTTGATCGCCTGCCCGACGCCCCACAGGCTCCAGACGGTCGGACGATGGCGCCGGGTTGGGCTTTCGTCCTGCACGTCATCGTGAATCAGCGTGAAGTTGTGCAGCAACTCGATCGCCGCCCCAAGCGGCGCGGCGACGGCGGGATCGCCCCCCGCGGCGCCGGCGCAGAGCAGCGCGACCGCCGGCCGGATTCGTTTGCCCCGATCGACCGCCCCCGGCGGCGTCGGCGCGAGCGCGGCATCGACTTCGCCGAGATGGTAGCGGGCCATGCCGGCCAGGAGCGGCGCCGATCCGTCGAGCGCCGCGACCGCTTCGCGCAGATAGGGCTCGATCAAGGCGTCGAGCGCCCCATCCGGCGCTCCGGCCGCCCGCTCGGGCCGCAATGTCGTTGGCGTGCCTGGCATGGTCGCTCCGCCGCGCGTCGTCCATCGGCGCGCTTTCCCACCCGGCGAGTGTACCCGGTTGGGACGAGTCGGGAAGTCGGGAAGTCGGGGAGTTGGCGAGTTGAGAGTCGCGCCGCGACGTTCCACCCCACCTCGTCATTCCGACGCCGTGTTCAGACCGGGGAGATGCGTTACCGGTGTGCGGGGACATCCGTTACACCGCCTCCGGGTCACGCAGATCGATGACGGCGACCTGCCGCTG
>JAICJJ010000635.1 GCA_025928535.1 Thermomicrobiales bacterium | reverse complement strand
GGAGGAGCCGATGCGCCTCAATCATCTCAACCTGCCGGTCGACGATCTGGCCGAAGCGCGGTCGTTTTTCGAGCGGGCGTTCGGATTTCGCTGCGTCCGTCAGGCGGCGGACGTGGTCTCGGTGATGTCCGATGAGCATGGCTTCACGCTCACCCTCGCCAACGCGAGCCGTTTCGGGGGCGAGACGCCGCGCTATCCCGACGCGTTCCACGTCGGCTTCATCGTCGAGAGCCCGGCGGCGGTCGACGCCGCCTACCAGCGCCTCGCCGCCGCGAACGTGCCGCTCGCACGGGCGCCGGGGCAGCAGCACGGCGCCTACGGCTTCTACTTCACGGCGCTGAACGGGATACTGTTCGAGGTTCAGTGCACATCAAGGGCGGCGGCTGACGGCTGAGGCAAAGTCAGAAAGGCCGGGTCGAGGAATCGAGCCGGCGTCGGGAGGCCGTTATCCTGAGTGGTCATGCCGCAGGGCGGCGCCACCACGGCATGAACAACGGAGTTTTTCACCGCAGTTCGGCATTCCCGGCGGGGCGCCACCGCATGCTGAAAAGCGGCGCCGGAGACGGGCCGCGCGCGGCGACGCCGACGTATTTTCGGACCAGTGCAGCGAAGGATCTCGGCGCGGCATACGCCAAGAGCAAGATCCTTCGCTGCATTCACGAAGACGCCCCCACAGCGATCGCTGGGTCGTTTAGTCGAAGCCCTCGGGCGGGCGCATGCGACCAGGATTCCTGCGGCGGCCGTCTCCTCCAAAAATCATTCTCGGGGCGAGATAGCCGACAGCCAACAATGTGACGCCAAGAATGCCGCTGATGAGATCGAGGTAATGACCAACGGTCCGGTGGGCGCCCCACTGCATGCGGGGAAAGAGTGCCAGCGACTCGCAGATGTGGGCCAAAACGACCACTCCAAGGAATCCTGCCCCGAGCAGTTGGATGAGACGCCACGCCGTCCGCCCACGGAAAAACGAGCGGGCTGAGCAATACGCCACGACGCCGAGCACCGCCAGCACGAACAGGGCCCGCGCCAATTGAGCGTTCATGGCTATCGCTCGGATCCCCGGTTCACATCACGCGCCGCGATCGAACGCAATCGACCCGTCCACGATCGTGTAGTCGATCTGGACACCGGCCAAATCGTCCGGGGCGACGGCGAAGAGATCGGTTTCGAAGACGGTCACGTCGCCGAGCATGCCCGGCGCGAGCGTGCCCTTGATCCCTTCTTCGAACGAAGCGTAGGCGCCGTTGACGGTGTAGGCGCGCAGCGCGTCGGCGAGCGGCACGGCTTCGCCCAGCCCGACCGGGCGGCCGAATTGATCGCGCCGGGTCACCATCGTCTGCAAGCCGGCGACGGCGCGCGTCGGCACGACCGGGGCGTCGGTCGAGGCGGCGGCAATGATGCCGAAGCGTTCGTATGAGCGGAAGCCGTAACTCTGCTGGATGCGCGCTTCGCCGAGCGCGTCGATGTAGGCGTCGCGAAAATGGCGCAAGAACGACGTGCCCGGCAACGGCACGGCGCCGATTTCGGCGATCCGGCGCAGCAAGCCGTCGTCCACGATCGAGCAATGTTCGATTCGGTGGCGCGGCTGCGGACGCGGGTTGGCGGCTT
>JAICJJ010000531.1 GCA_025928535.1 Thermomicrobiales bacterium | reverse complement strand
TTGGCGAGCGGGGAGGGCGCCGCGCCGCGATCGATGACCGTGATCGTCCATGGCGTGCCGGACGCGCGGGCGGCGCTGTCGTTGCAGCGCCATCTGGCCGATCTCGCCGGCGGCGGCACAGTGCTGGCGCGGGAATTCATGGATGGCGTCGCCCGCTTCGAGGTGACGGGCAAGCCGATCGCCTTCGACGATCTGCGGCGCTGGGACGGCGGCGCCGAGTTGCAGCCGGTCCACGTGCAGCCTGACGTCGTCGAAGTCGCCGCGCCCGGCGTGCTGCCGCTCTGACGCCAATGGCCGTTCCGCGCCCGTCCGCGCCGCCGATCGCCCAGGAGCAAGACGGCTCCACGATCGTGGCGGGCTCGCCGGTCGAGCAACCGGCCGAGATTCGCCGCTCGATCGTGGTCCAGAATGTCGAAGCGCATCTCAACTTCGAGCGCTTCATCGTCTCGGCCGCGGCGTCGCTCCTGGCGGTCCGCATCTATCTCGAAGCGACCGGTTACCCGCAGGTCGGCGGCAACGGCTTGCACATCGCGCACATGCTCTGGGGCGGCTTGCTGTTGGTCGTGGCGTTGTTGATAGCGATCACGCTGCTCGGCCGGCAGGTGCGGATCGTCGCCGCGGTCGTCGGCGGCGCCGGGTTCGGCATCTTCATCGACGAACTGGGCAAATTCATCACCAGCGACAACAACTACTTTTTCCGACCGGCGATCCCGCTGATCTACGCCATCTTCGTGTTGATCTACCTCGGCTATCTCGCCGTGCTCGACCGAATGCGGCCGTCGCCGGAAGCGGCGCTGCCGCAGGCGATCGACCTGATCGAGGGAGGCGTGATCGACGGTCTCTCCCACGCCGATTGGGTCCGCGCCCGGAACCTGCTGCTGCAAAGCCCCGCTGACCATCCCTTGACGGCGCTGTTGCTGACCGCGCTCGACGACACCGACGAACGGCGGAACGTGCGGCAGAGCGCCGCGGCGCGGCTGCTCGACCGTTTGCAGCGCGGCTATCGCTGGCTGATCCGGCAGCAATGGTTCGTTCCGGTCGTTCTGGCGCTCGCCACGGCGCACACGCTCGCCAGCATCGCCGACGTCGCCATCCGCGCGACCACGCTCGAGCACGAATTGTCGCTCTGGTCGGTCGACGTGATCCGCGCCGGCGCGCAACTGGTCTCGGCGACGATGATCGTCATCGGCCTGATCCGCTGGAAAACCGCGTCGCGGCTCGACGCCTATCGCTGGTTCAAGCGCGGCGTGCTGGTGTCGTTGCTGGCGGTTCAGGTGCTGTCGTTCTACGTCGCGCAGATTCAGGCGACGTGGGGCGTGCTGTCCGATCTGTTGCTGCTCGGGGCGCTCAATTTCGCCATCACGCAAGAAAGCGTCGGCGGCCGGCGCGCCGCCGCGCCCGCGACGGTCAGTTCGTGATTTCGATTTCGACGAATACGAACTCGAATGGATTGTCGTTGATCACGTCGTGCTCGATGCCGGCGGGCCGGGCGTAGGATTGGCCGGCGACGAGATCGCCGTGGGCCGAGCCGTCGGCGGAATCGAGCGTCAGGCGGCCGGTCGTCAGGGGCACGACGACGTAGGGCCATTCGTGCCGGTGCCAGCCGGTGTGGCCGCCCGGCGGGAAGCGCCATTCGGTGACGATGACGCGGTCGTTTTCCACCTGGCGGGTCGGCGTCGCCTTCGGCCGGCCGGCGAAGACATGAGGCGGCATGGCGAATGCTCCTGCGACGGGGGCGATGAGACAACACGAACCCCGCGGCTTGGGCCGCGGGGTTCGATTCCGGTCGTTCTGTGTTGAACGAAACCCCGGCTCCTAGTGCTTCGGCGCGTTCAGCGTGCTGACGCCCGGCGTGAGCACGGTGGCCCCGCTGAGGTCAGGCAGGAACTCGACCGCCAGCGGCACGTCGCCCATGCCGTTGGAGACGAGGATCACCGATGCCGGGTGCGAGCCCGGATGCACCAGCGTCGAGTTGTAGCCCGGATTCGGGAGGACCGTCAACGCGCCATTGTCGTCCGCATAACTTTGGGCGTTGGCGACGCCGACCAGACCAACCGAAATCATTCCCGCCGCCGCCAGCGCGACCAGGCCGCGGCGAATGTACGAAGCGCGCATCGAACCGGCTCCTTTCGTGACTTCCCGCGCCCCATCCCGCCCGGGGCGCCTCCCCGATCCCGTTCTGAGCAACAGGCCGCGCGCTCGGCGCACCAAAATTGCTCCCCCTACGTGATCGCTTGCATAATACACCATTCTTCGGCGCTGCCAAGGACCTCCATGCGCCGATCGTCCGGATCGCCGTCGGTTCGCTTGGCCGGGACGACCCATGTCTGGACTGCCGAATGGCGTCGCGCCGGCCGGCGACGTCGCTCGCGATCGAGGAACGCCGAGACATGCCGACGCCCAATCCCGAGTCGCCCCACGCGAACGCGCCCGTTTTCACCGCCGGCGCGCCGCTGGAAACGGCGCCCTCCGCCGTCATC
>JAICJJ010000535.1 GCA_025928535.1 Thermomicrobiales bacterium | reverse complement strand
GGAAGACGAAGCCGGTCGAGTCGAACCGATTTCCGTCGGCCGCGCCCGCCGGCATGCGCCCGAGGTCGATGGCCTCGTCTTCGTGCCGGGCGCGCTGCCGGTCGGCGAACTCGTCGATCTCGCCATTATCGACGCCGGCCCCTACGATCTCTGGGCGCTTCCCCCCGGCGGCTCGGCGCCAATCCGGCGGGACGCGCGGCGGGCGGAAGCGGGCCACGCCATCCGCCGCGGCGCCCGCGCCCGTCGCGGCGTCATCCGCCCGGAGCGCCGGGGTTCCCTCACCCCCTGACCCCCTCTCCCGCTGCGGCAGGCGAGGGGGAACGTTCGTGCTCCCCTCGCCCATCGCCATGGGAGAGGGGTTGGGGCGAGGGAAAACCGATCGCCTACCCCCGTCCGTCGCTTCCATCCAGCCGGCGCGGCGGCAGGACGGCATCGACTCGCTTGAGCAATTCGCTCTCGAGCGGCGAGCCGACCGGGAAAACGCGGAACGGCTCGGGGGGCGAGAGCGGCCAGACGCGCTGAAACATCACCCATTGGTCGACGTTCGCCGCGATTGCCCGCTCCAGCCGCTCGACCACCATCGCCATCCCGACCGCCAGATCGGCGTCGAGATCGCGCGTCTTCGGCGGCGAAAACGGCGGTGTCAGCGTCAGGGCGTAGCCATTGCCGACGCGCCGGGCGAAGGCGCCGACGATCACCGCGCCGGTATCGCGCGCGATGCGCACCGACCCCGGCGGCAAGGTCGTTTCCCGACCGAAAAAGAGCACTGGCAATCCGTTCTGGAAGAGATCGTAATCGGCCACGAACGCGGCCACTTCGCCCCGCTGCAGCGCCAGGATCACCTTGCGGATGCCGGACGGGCTGGCCTCCGCCATCTCCATGCCGCCCTTCTGCCGAAGCGATGTCGCGGCGTCGAAGAGAAACCGGGTCGTCGTCCGGCCGGTCACCGTCGTCAGGCGGTAGCCGCGAGCGGCGAGCACATGGCCGATGAAATCGAAGGCGCCCAGGTGGGCCGACAGCAGCACGACGCCTTGCCCCCGCGCCAGCGGCTCGTCGAGATACGACCAATCGCCGTCCACAATCGGCAGCGACTGCTTCAACTCATCGCGGCTCATACGAGGCGCGCGAAAGAGATCGGCGAAATTGCGCGCGGAGATGCGGTAGATGCGCCGCGCCATTCGCGCCTTTTCCGCCATCGGAACGCGCGGCCCGACCACCTGACCGATGTTGGCGATGACGCTGGCCCGGTAGGTCGGGGTCAACCGGATCCAGATGTCGCCGACCCGATCGGCGCCCCAATTGCGGAGCGGCGTCGGCAAGGCGTCGACGACCCACGACATCGCCTCGGCGAAGGCGATGCTGAGGCGCGATTTGAGATCGGGCCGGCCATGACCGCGAAATTCGGGGCTCGGCCGCCGGGCGCGCCGGGGCGCCGGAGCCGCTGGCGCCTCCGGAGTCGAAGCGCCGCCGGAACTGGCCATCGCCGCGGCCGCCTAGCCGCGTGAGCCGGGCACGGCGCCCGCCTCGACCGGCGGCGCCGGCGGTCCGGCCGTCATGCCGCCGGGCGACGTCGGTTCGGGCCGCGCCTCATCCGCGCGCAGCGCGGGAATCGCATCGACGATCACCGGCAAGCCGCGCACGAGCATCAAGGCGAACGAGAGCCAGACCGAGAACCAGCCGGCGAGCCGGACGCCCGGCACGGCGTAGAGTTCGCCGATCGGCGTGCCGGCGACGCCCGCATGCCGCCAGGCGACTTCGCCGGTCAGAAAGACGAAGCCGGCCGCCTTGGCGAAGCCGTACAGGCCGCGCATGAATCGTCCCGCCGTGAGCCAGCGCGTGACGGGAGAACGCATCATGTTCCGCTCGCCGAACGCGGTCATCCCTTCGGCGTAGGACACGGAGCGGAGCGCATCGACGATCGCGCCCCGCGTCACCACCGCGATCGGCATCCAGATCGGAATGACGCCGAGATCGGCGAAAACCATCCAGAAGACGGTTTCGACCACCCGATCGCCAGCGATGTCGAGGATCGCGCCGAGCCGAGACGCGCTGTTGCGCTTGCGCGCCACCCAGCCGTCGAGGCCATCGCCGGCGAAAACGACGATGACGAGCAACATCGCCGGCAGCGCCAGCGCGACCGGATTGCGGTAGATCATGCCGATCGCGGCGAAGAGAAGCAGCAGCCGGCCGATTGTGATCAGATTGGCCATCGGGCGCCGTATCGATCCCCCGCGAGCCGTCCTCCGCGCGCCGCCAGACGCGCCGTTCGCGCCTGTTCACGCCGCCGGCGAGTCGGTCGCCGGCGATTATCCTCCGCGCGGCATCGACGGCTCAACCGCGGCTCGCGCCCGTCTCGATGGAGCCAGTTTACTGGATCGCTCCGCCGGGAGCGTCACGCGCCGCGTCCGGCACGCGCGCCGTGCGCATCCGTTCGCTGCGGACCCGGAGCGCCTCGGCGCTGGCAAGGATGGC
>JAICJJ010000634.1 GCA_025928535.1 Thermomicrobiales bacterium | reverse complement strand
ACCTCGGCGCCGGTCTGCTCGGGGTGCTCGTCGCCCCGGTGCTGGCGCTGGCGATCTTCTATGGACTGACAAGCGAGCGGTTGGCGGGCGCACCAGGCGGTCGGGGGCGAGGCGCGTGAGGCCCTGAGTCCGGAGCAAGCCGACGGGTGCGGTTCGAGGTTCCCGGGATGGAGCGCGACGATGTGTCGGGACAGCCTGGTGCTGGATGACGACCGCGGCATGCGCGAGCTGCTGACCGAGGAAGAAATGAGGTGGGGCAAAATCAGGGTCGATCCCCCGAGTGTCCACGACCTATTATACCAAAGACGTGGCATTGTGTCCTATAATCGCGCTTTCGGTGAAGCCGGAGGCACGACGATGCGCGGACGACCCTTGCAGATTGCCTGGCCGGACGACGAAGCGACGTTGCGGCAGCGCTATCAGCAGGAACGCGATCCGGAACTGCGGCCCCGCTGGCATGCCTTGTGGCTGGTGCGACGCGGCTCGTCGCTGCGGGCGGCGGCACAGGTGCTCGGGGTGGATGAACGGAGCGTGCGGCGCTGGGTGGCGTGGTATCGAGCTGGCGGCCTCGCCGAAGTCGGGCGGCGACGACGCGGCGATCGCCGGGGCCAGCCGGCGTGGCTGACGGCCGAGCAGCAAGCGCAGGTGTGCGCTGAAGCGAGCGACGGCGCGTTTCGGACGGCGCTGGAGGCGGCGCAGTGGGTGGCGGCGAGGTTTGGCGTCCGCTACACGGCGAGCGGCATGCGGTCGCTGCTGCATCGGCTCCGCTGCCGCCCCAAAGTGCCGCGGCCGATCGCCGAAAAAGCCAATCCGGTCGCGCAAGCGGCCTGGAAAAAAGGGGGCTCGCCGCGGCGCTCGTGGCGGTCGGCGTGAACCACGGCGCGGCGTGGGCGCACGCCGATGAGATGCGACTCGGGCTGCACGGCCAGGTGCGCCGGGTTTGGGCGCCGCGCGGCGTGAAGGTGCGTCAGCGCAAGCAGATCGCCTACGCTTGGACGTATCTGGCGTTGGCCGTCGACGGGCAACGCGGCACGCTCCAGTGGACCTGGCTGCCGACCGTGCGCAAGGAGGCGCTGGCGCCGGTCGTCGCCGGCTGGCAAGCCGCGGGGCTGCGCGCCGTCGTCTGGGACAGCAGCGGCAGCCATCGCGCCCGGCTGGTGCGCGACGTCGGGTTGCCGCTGATCGCCTTGCCGGCCTACGCGCCCGAATGCAACCCCGCTGAGCGCGTCTTTGAAGAAATCCGGCGGGCCAGCGAAGGCCGCGTCTATCCCGATCTCGAGGCCAAACGGACCGCCGCCGACACCGTCCTGACGGCGCTGGCGGCCGATCCGGCGCGCGTCCGACGCCTCACCGACTGGACCTGGATCGCTGATGCTGACGCCGGCCTACCTCGCCGAGAATAGGACGTTAGTTCGCGGGATTGGTATAAGTCGTCGCGGAGGGTGCATGGTGTGGCGGGGGGCCGCCAGATGGACGCCGATTCGCGGGAGCGCGCGGTGACGACGCGGCCGCACACCGTGAACGATGCGCGCATCTCGGAGTCGATGTATCCCGCGGCCGAGCTGGTCGCCATGGCGGCGGGCGGAGCCAAGGGCGAACCTGGCTGAGCCGTT
>JAICJJ010000277.1 GCA_025928535.1 Thermomicrobiales bacterium | reverse complement strand
CAGGCGATCGTGCACGATCCCGACCTCGTCTTTCTCGACGAGCCGACCAACGGCATGGACCCGCGCGGGCGCGACGAGATGCTCGATCTGATCGCGCGGATCGACAAGCAACTCGGCATCGCCGTCGTGCTGTCGAGCCACATCCTGGACGACATCGAGCGCGTCTGCCGTTACGTCGTCATTCTCGACGGCGGCCGGCTCGTCGCGGCCCAGCCGCTCGGGGCGCCGACCGGGCAGGCGAGCCATCTGCTGGTGCGGCTCGACGACGAGATCGAAGCGTTCATCGAGCGGCTGGCGACGATGGGCGTGGAAGCCCGGCCGGCCGGCGCCGCGCACGGCCGCGACGAGGTGATCGTGCTGCAAGCCGACGACCAGGCGTACGACGCGATCCGCGACGCCGCCGCCGATCTCGGCCTGCCGCTGCGGTCTCTGACGGCGCAAACGCGCTCGCTCGAAGACATCTATTTCGGCAGCGTCGCCGGCTACGACGCCGCGAGCGGCGAGGCCCCTCCCTCATGACTGCGCCCGCCGCGCCGCGCTATGGCGAAATCTACGATCGCGGCTACCAGCACTACACCGGCCCCCGGCTCGGCCGGCGACACGCGATCTGGGCGCTGGCCCGCTATTCGATGGCGCGCGCGCTCGGGATCAAGAAACCGTGGACGGCGAAAGTCATCCCAATCCTGCTCTATGTCGCCGTGCTGATCCCCGTCGTCGTCGGGATCGGCATCCGCGCATTTCTGTCGGCCCTCCTGCCTGGGGTCAATCCGCTCGACTACCCGGAATTTTTCGGCGGCGTCTTCTTGATCGAAGGCATCTTCGTCGCCACGATCGCGCCGGAAATGCTCTGCCCCGACCGGCAGGAGCGCGTCTTGCCGCTCTATTTCAGCCGCGCCATCACCCGCCCCGATTACGTGCTCGCCAAATTGCTCGCGGCCGGCATCCTGACGCTCTCGGTGTCGCTCGTGCCGGCGACGATTCTCTGGATCGGGCGGCAATTGCTCGAGCCGTCGCCGCTGACGGCGATGCGGGATCATCTCGACGACCTCGGCCGGATCGCGGTCGCCGGCGTCCTGATCGCGTTCTATCTCGGCGCGGTCGGGATCGTCGTGTCGTCGTTCACGGGCCGCAAGAGCATCGCGGTCGGCGTCATCATTCTCGGCTTTTTGCTGACCGAAGCGATCTCCGGCGCGCTGACGTTCGCCTTCGAAGAAAACGAGCGGGCGCGGCAATGGCTCGGCTTCCTCAGCCCGACGCGAACCACCGCCGCCCTCGTCGGTACGCTCTGGAAGCAGCCGGCGGGGGGAATCGACGCGCCGTTGCCGGCGATCGTGGGGGTGATGCTCGGCGTGATCGTCGTCTGCGTCGGCGTCATCTACTGGCGGTATGTGCCCGATGCCTGACGCCGTCGCGCCGCCCACGGCCACGTCCGCATTGCCGGGACTCGCGGCCGGCGCCGCTCCCTCGATCGCACTCGACCACGTCTCCAAATGGTTTGGCGACGTCGTCGCCGTCTCCGATCTGTCGTTCGGCGTGGCCGCCGGCGTCACCGGCCTGCTCGGCCCGAACGGCGCCGGCAAATCGACCGTGCTGAAGATGATCGCCGGGCTGGTCGCGCCATCGAATGGCCGGGTGACGCTGCTCGGGCACAGCGCCCGGGGCAACCCGAGCGTCTACCGCCGGGTCGGGCTGGCGCCGGAGCAAGAGCAGTTGTTCCCGTACCTGAGCGGGCGCGAATTTCTCCGGTTCAACGCCATTCTGCAAAAACTGCCGCGCCCTGACGACGCGACGGCGCGGGCGCTGGCGCTCGTCGACATGGCCGACGTGGCCGATCGCAAACTGGGCGGCTACTCCAAAGGGATGCGGCAGCGGATCAAGGTCGCCGCCGCGCTCGTGCACGATCCGGAAATCGTCTTGATGGACGAACCGCTGAACGGGACCGATCCGGTCCAGCGGGCGGGGTTGATCGGGCTGATCCGGCGCCTCGGCGACGAAGGCAAGACGGTCGTCGTCTCGTCGCACGTCCTCTCGGAGGTCGAACGATTCGCCGGCAACATTCTCGTCATCGTCAACGGCAAACTGGCCGCCGCCGGCGACTATCACGCCATCCGGGACCGAATGGACGAACATCCCCACACCGTTCGCATCCGGACCGACGACCCGCGTCGGCTGGCGGCGGCGCTGATCGCCGAACCGGCGACCCGCTCGGTGCGGCTCGCCGGGGATGGCGCGGTGGAAGCGGAAACGGCGGATGTCCGCGCGTTCGCCCGCGCCGTGCCGGCGCTCGCCCGCTGGAGCGGCATTCGCGTGCGGGAGGTGACGCCGCTCGACGAGTCGCTCGGCGCGGTCTTCGCTTATCTGACGGAGGACCACCGTGGCTAGCGTCGTCTGGCGCGCCGCGCCAATCGTCACCCAGACGGTGCGCCAGTTTTCCGGCGGGCGGACGCTTCGCCTCGTCTGGGCCTTGTCGTTGTTGCCCGCGATTTTCGCCGCCATCTACCTGCTGCGTCCCGGCGACGTTTCGCCGACGGAATTTCTGACCACCACCTATCAGGAACTGATCGTGCCGACCTTGCTGCCGATCGCGGTGTTGCTGCTGGCGACGGCCGCTTTCGGCAACGAACTGGACGACCGGACGTTGCTCTACCTGACGCTGAAGCCGGTTTCGCGGCTGCGCATCGTCCTCGGCAAGTTCGTCGGCACGCTGCTGGTCGGCTTGCCGGCGGTGCTGGTCGGGTTGGTCGCGACGGCGCTGGTCACGTCGATCGGCAGCGGGCTGACGGGCGCCGGCGGCGATTGGGGCGCGATGCAGCCGGTGTTGCTGGCGATGCTCGGCTCGGCGGCGGCCGGAACCGCGCTGATCGCGGCGGTCTTTCTCGCGGTCAGCCTGATCGTGCCGCGCGCGCTGCTGGTCGGGATCATCTACATCTTCATCTGGGAAAGCCTGCTCGGGCGTTTTCTGCCCGGCATCCGGAACCTCAGCATCCGCCATTACATGCTGTCGATTTTCTCCGGGCTGACCGATTCGCCGCTGGCCGCCTTTTCCGGCGCAACGCCATTGCGCGAGGCGCTGATCACGGTCGCCGCCGTCTGCGTCGTGGCGATCGCGGTCGCGACGCTGCGGCTTCGCTCCATGCAATTGTCCTGAGCGGTATCATCCGCGCCTGATCGTCGTCACGCCGGAATCGCGTGGCCGTCGGCCAAGTCGCCGCCGGGACGCGACGTGGAGAGAAAGGCGCAAGGATGGCCGCGGCCGGTTCGCAGCGACCGTTGAAGGTCGGGATTCAACTGCCGGAAGTCGAATATGTCGCGCGGTGGCCCGAAATCGCCCGGATGGCGCGGCGAACGGAAGAGCTCGGCTACGATTCGCTCTGGGTCGGCGACCATCTCCTCTACCGGAACCCGGGCGACGCGCCGAAAGGACCATGGGAAGCGTGGTCGATGATGTCGGCGCTCGCCGCCATCACGGAACGAGTCGAAATCGGGCCGCTGGTCGCCTGCACCAGTTTCCACAATCCGGCGATGATCGCGAAAAAAGCGGCGACGCTGGAAGAAATCAGCGGCGGCCGCCTCATCCTCGGCCTCGGCGCCGGCTGGAACAAGCCGGAATACGCCGCCTTTGGCTATCCTTACGACCATCGCGTCAGCCGCTTCGAGGAAGCGTTCACGATCATCCGGCAATTGCTGCGCGAGGGGCAGTTCGATTTCCACGGCCGCTACTACGATGTGGACGACTGCATCCTCGTGCCGCGCGGACCACGGCCGGAAGGACCGCCGCTGATGATCGGCTCGCAGGGCGGACGGATGCTGGAGATC
The DNA here is from genome assembly GCA_025928535.1 of Thermomicrobiales bacterium. Classification (GTDB taxonomy): domain Bacteria; phylum Chloroflexota; class Chloroflexia; order Thermomicrobiales; family UBA6265; genus JAICJJ01. The sequence goes on along the minus strand of JAICJJ010000277.1, from coordinate 1,077 downwards.
ACGCTGCCCCACGTCCAGTCGTGGAACGCCTGGTACGCCTGGTTCGGCAATCGGCCGGAAGGGCTCGTCCCGATCCTGGCCGATCTCGACGCCGCCTGCCGGGCGGTCGGCCGCGACCCGGCGACGTTGGAGCGCACCTGCGCGCTGCTGGTGGCGATGCCGGGCGCAAAGGGCCGGTTGCTGGGCGATCCGGTCGATCGCGGCACGGAGCCGCTGCGAGGCACGACCGACGAGTTGGCCGAAACCTTGCGAGCGTTCGCCCGGATCGGCATCGGGCACGTGCAACTGGTGCTCGATCCGAACACGGTCGAGTCGATCGAAGCGTTCGCGCCAGTGCTGACGGCGCTGGACGAAGGGGGCCGGGGGTAGGCGGTTGGCGGCAGACGAGCGACGCCAATGATGAAACATTCGCACGCCGGCCCATCCTCAATCCGTCATTCCGACGAAGGAGGAATCCGTCGATCCCCTTGTCATCATGAGCAGCGTGACCAGCGCCACTTGTCATGCTGAGCCCGCAGGCGAAGCATCTCGCTCTCGCTCCAAGAATAGCGAGATCCTTCGCTGCGGCTCAGGATGACACGTAAGCGCGGGTTGCCGTGAGACCGGCGGTATCCAGCAGCGTAGGCGGAGGACGATCGGGTGAAACCGCGCTGGCCGCGGGTCGGCGGTTTGGTGGTCGTCGGCGCGGCGACCGTCTGGCTCCTCACACGCCGGTCGCGGGATTCGATCTTTCCGGCCTGGCTCGGCTGGAGTCTGGCCAATCCGCTGGCGGATCGCTTGTTCGGCACGAGCCTCACCCTCGATCGAATCGGATTGCGACCCGGGCAACGGGTGCTGGAGATCGGGCCGGGGCCGGGGCGGATCCTCGCGCCGGCCGCGCGTCGCGTCGCGCCCGACGGCGAGGCGGTCGGGCTGGACGTCCAGGCGGGGATGATCGAGCGGTTGCGACGGCGAGCTGAGCAGGAGCGGATCGCCAATCTGACCGGCGTGGTCGGCGATGCGGCGGCCCTTCCATTCGCTCCGGCGAGTTTCGACGTCGTTCTGCTCGTCGCGACGCTCGGCGAAATCGCGGATCGT
>JAICJJ010000427.1 GCA_025928535.1 Thermomicrobiales bacterium | reverse complement strand
GACCGACCGTCCGCCAGGCGAAAAAGCGGATCGTAGCCGAATCCATTATGGCCCGAAAGGGTGCGGCCGATCAGTCCGTCACACGTCCCTTCGACCCGCGCCACGATGCCGTCGGGTGTGGCCAGGGCAAGCGCACAGACGAAGCGGGCGGCGCGTCGATCATCCGGCGTGTCACGCAATTGCGCGAGCAAGCGCAATCGATTCGCTGCGTCGTCCCGCGTCGGGCCGGCGAAGCGGGCAGAGTGGATTCCTGGGCGGCCGCCGAGGGCGTCGACCTCCAATCCGGAATCGTCGCCGAGGGCGAGCAGTCCAGATTGCCTGGCGGCCGCAATCGCTTTCACGCCAGCATTCTCCGCATAGGTCGTGCCGTCCTCCGGAGGCAGCGTGACGTCGACCTCGTCGAGCCCAAGCAACTCGACATCATCCGGCAGCAAGCGACGAAACTCGGCCAGTTTGTCCGCGTTGCCGGTCGCGACCAGCAAGACAGGCCGGCGCTTGCTATTCATGACGATTCTCCGTCATCCGGAGTTCCATGGCAGGCAGGCGAAAGAGGCGATGCGCAGATTCACCCGCGGTGGCGAGGAACGTCGCCGCATCGACGCCCCACAGCGGCGCGAGGCGATCCGCGATGAGCGGCAGCAGCGCGGGCGCATTGCGTCGCGTCCGTGCGCCGCTCGGCACGAGATACGGCGCGTCGGTTTCGAGCAGGATCGACGACAGCGGGAACGTCGCCAGGATCGTCCGTAGCGAGTCGTTCGCCTGGCGCGTGGCCAGGCCGCCGACGCCGACAGAGAAACCGCGATCGATCGCAAATCGGGCAAGCCGGCACGAGCCGTCGAACGAATGGAGGACGACCGGCGGCAAATCCGAATGGTTCCGCAGCATGTCGATCAGGTCGGCTTCGGCGGCGCGTTGGTGGATCACGATCGGCAAGTCGACGCGCCGCGCCAGATCGAGTTGCGCTTCGAACGCATCCCGCTGCGATTCGGGCGCGGCGTGGTTTCGGAAATAGTCGAGCCCGATTTCGCCGATCGCGACCGCCGGTTCGGAGTGAACCAGGTCTGCGAGTTCGCGCGCAACCGCCGCCGACCACATCTCGGAATCGTGCGGATGCAGACCGAACATCGCCGAGATGTTCGGATGGCGACGGGTCAGGGCGATGGTCGTCTGCCAACGGGCCGGGTTGTAGCCGACATTGACGATCCGGCCGACTCCCGCTGCGGTCGCCGCGGCGACGACCGCGTCCCGATCGGCGTCGAACGCGGCATCGTCGAGGTGGGCGTGCGTGTCGACCGCCGTCGCTTCAGGCGTCGCACTCGTCATTTGACGGTCACACTTTTCGCCAGGTTGCGGGGCCGGTCGGGATCGGCGCCGCGAGCCAGCGCGGCGTGATAGGCGAGCATCTGTGCCGGCAGGGCGTTGACGATCGGCGCGGCGTCGCCCGCATCGGGGATGGCGATGAACTCGTCGAAGACCGGATCGGGTTGCGGCCCGACGCCGATCAGCGTGCCGCCCCGGCTCTTCAATTCGGCCGCGCCCGACAGGATATCGGCGCGGGTTTCGTCATTTGGCGCGAGCACGAGGCAAGGCGTGCCATCGGCGACGAGCGCGATGACGCCATGCTTGAGTTCCCCTGCCGCGAATCCTTCGGCGTGGATGTAACTGGCTTCCTTGATCTTGAGCGCCGCTTCGAGCGCTGCCGGATAAGCCGGACCGCGGCCGATGACGAACATGTGCTCCGCGCTCGCAATCTGGCGGGCGATCGTGCCCATCGCGGCTGCCGGCCCGTCCGCGAGCAATGTCCGCAGCGCCGCCGCCGCCCGCGTCGCCGAGGTTCGGCCGCGATCGTAGTCGCCGTTCAGGGCGTGCGCGGTCAGGAGAAGGGCGGCGACTTTCGCCGTGTACGACTTCGTCGCCAGCACGCACTGTTCGGGGCCGGCATCGAGATGGACGCGAAGATCGGCCATCCGATCGAGCGTCGAGCGGGGCACGTTGACGATCGCCGCCAGCGTCGCGCCGGACTGTTTCGCCGCCATGGCCGCTTCGATCACATCGACCGTTTCGCCGCTTTGCGACAACGCCACGACGAGGCTGTCAGGGCCGAGCGGAATGGTCTGATAGCGAAATTCCGACGCGGGAATGGCGCTGACGGAGCAGCCGGCGACGCGCCCGAGCAGATATTGTCCAACCAACGCGGCATTGGCGGCGGTGCCGCAACCGGTCAGGACGACGTGGGACGCGGCCCGCATCCGCGCGGCCAGCGCTTCGATGTCGGCTTGGGCGACGTGGGCCAGCCGTTCGAGCACGGCGGGTTGCTCCGCCATTTCTTTCGCCATGAAATGCGGATAGGTGCCCAATTCCGCGGCAGCGGCGTCCCAATCGATCGGGAGAAACTGAGCGGAGAGCGGACGCAGGGTCGGGCGATCGTAAAGGGCGACGCCATCCTTCGTGGCGCGCAGCATTTGTCCATCGTCCAGATAGAGCACGCGGTCGGCGTGGGGCAACAGCGCGATCGCATCGGAGGCGACGACCACGCCGCGGCCGCCGACGCCGGCCACCAGCGGCGAGACGTTTTTCGTCGCGACCATTTCCCGACTGACGACGTCCATCGCCACGATCGCGTTGAGTCCATCCAGCCGGTCGAACGTCTGTTGCAGCGCGGTCATCAGGTTGGCGCCGGCCGCGATGCGCTCTTCGATCAGATGAGCGACCACTTCGCTGTCGGTTTCGGAACGCATGCGATGCCCGCGGGCGAGCAATTCGTAGCGGAGCGCGCGATGATTTTCGATAATGCCGTTGTGAACGATGGCCAGCCGCCCGGTGCAATCGAGATGCGGATGGGCGTTGTCGTCACTGACGCCGCCGTGGGTCGCCCAGCGCGTATGGCCAAACCCGAGGTCGGACGGCGGCAACGAGACGGCAGCGCCATTGATGCGGCCAACGCGTTTTTCGACCCGGAACGCGTCGTCGTCGGCGACGGCGATGCCCCAGGAATCGTAGCCGCGATATTCGAGCGTTCGCAGCGCTTGCAAGACGTCCGCGCCGAGGTCCGCGCGGGCTCCGACATAGCCGAACACGCCACACATGCCGACGATCTCCCCATGGCGCCGCCCATCTCGCGCGGAGGCGGGACGCGCCATTGCCGCGCCCGATCGCCATCGCGATGGTTCGGGCGCTTGTTCGATTCAGTCGTTGGACGGGAATGCAGGCGTGCCGCACGTTGGCCGGGGATTGTCAGCGCGTCGCCGCCCTGGTTTGTGCCGGCCATTACGACTGTGCGAGCCGGGGAGCCACCCGCCGAAGGGTTCGATCGACTCCCACCTCGTCAACTCGCGGCCTCCGCGCGAGTCCCGGCGCT
>JAICJJ010000564.1 GCA_025928535.1 Thermomicrobiales bacterium | reverse complement strand
GGGGTGCAGCACGCAGCGACCCTACCATTCCGGTCGCCGCAAAATGTTGACGGGCGACCCCATCCCCGGCCGTCGATCCGGCTGCAAGGCGATGGCGGTGATAGGCTTCCGCTCTGGGATTCCGCTCGCCCTCGATATGAGGAACATCGACGGGAGTGACGGTGCTGACCGCCGAATTGATTGCCGATGGCGTGACGCCGCGGGAGCCGCAGATCAGCCCTGACGGCCGTTCGGTCGCGTTCGTCGTCGCCCCGGAAGGCCGACGGGAAGAGCAGCCGAGCAGCGCCATTTGGCTGGCGTCCGCCACGGGCGACGCGGCCGTCCGGCAACTGACCGCCAGTCTTGGCAAAGATCGCCGACCGCGCTGGTCGATCGACGGCCGCGCCCTGTTTTTTCTGTCGGATCGGGCCGAGCGGGGCAAACGAACCAACGTCTATCGGCTTTCGCTCGATGGCAGTGAAGCCGAGGCGATGACCGACTGGCGAACGAAGATCGACGCATTTGAGCCGTTGGCCGACGGGACGACGATCGCCTTCCTCGCGCCCGACCCGCCGGACGACGAAGACCGACGGCGGGAGTCGACGCGCGACGACGCCGAGGTGTTCGGCGAACGCTGGCGGCCCGCCCGCTTGCGCCTGCTCGATCTCGCGTCGCGGGGCATTAGCACGCTCGACGCGCTCGGCGATCGGCATGTCGCCCACGTCGCGCCGTCGCCCGATGGCGCTCACCTTGCGGTCGTCACCTGGCCGACGCCGGAAATCGACAATTCGCTGCGCAATGCCGATCTGCGGCTCGTCGAGACGGCGACGGGCGTCGCACGAGTCGTTTGCATCCTTCCCGCCGGCGCGCAGGCGCTTGCCTGGGATGCGCACGGCGAGCGGGTCTACTTTCTGGCCTATCGCCGGCCCGACTCGCGCGGGGGCCTGGCGCTCTTCGCCGTCGAACTGGCCTCGCCGACGCCGATTTGCCTGACCGATGAACTCGACGGCTGTCCGGTCGAACTGTGGGCCGGCGCGGCCGGCAAGCCGACGCTGCTCGTTGCCGCCGGTCTCGACACGATGATCGTGACGGTCGATCCCGCAACGATGACGCTGACCCGGCGCACCCTCTTGCCCGGCGAGGCGAGCGATTTGCACGGAACGCCTGACGGACAGACGTTGACCCTGTGCTGGAACGATGCGACCACGCCTCCAGAGGTCTGGACGATCTCTGGCGGGAACTCGCCGACCCGCTTGACCCGCCTGCGGCCGGAATTGGACGCGATAGCCTGGGGATACCAAACGCGATTGCGCTGGACGGCGTCCGACGGTCTCGCGATCGACGGGTTGCTGCTCTTGCCGCCGGGAGCGACGCGGGCGGACGGCCCCTTCCCGCTGATGACCCTCGTCCATGGCGGACCGTATGGCCGATTCGCGGATCGCCTGCAACTCGGCTGGAGCGCGTGGGGCCAGTGGCTGGCGACGGCCGGCTACGCCGTGCTGTTGCCGAATCCCCGCGGTGGACTCGGGCGAGGCGGCGCCTTCGCGGATACGGTCGCTGGCGCGGTCGGGCAAGAAGATTGGGCCGACATCCTCGCCGGCATCGACGACCTCGCGGCGCGAGGGATCGCCGATCCGGATCGCCTCGGCATCGGCGGCTGGAGCCAGGGCGGCTTCATGACGGCCTGGGCCGTCGGTCAAACCGACCGCTTCAAGGTCGGAATCATGGGCGCGGGGGTGAGCGACTGGGGCATGATGGTCGCCGAAAGCGATCTGCCCCATTTCGAAGCGATGCTCGGCGGCAGCACGGGATGGGAGGGGCCGGGACCGCATCGGCACGACGCGCTCAGCCCGATCTCGTACGTCCATCGCGTGCGGACGCCGATCCTGATTTTGCACGGCGCGGACGACGAGCGCGTGCCGGTCAGCCAGGGGCGCTTCTTCGCGCGCGGTCTGCGCGAGTACGGCGTTCCCATCGAACTCGTCGTCTACCCGCGGGAGCCGCATGGAATCCGCGAGCGCGCCCATCAGATCGACCTGCTCAATCGGGTGCGCGCCTGGACCGAGCGATGGATGGGTCCTGGCTGGACGGCAGCCGAGCGGTAGACCGCCGGACTCGCTGATCCAGGTTGACCGCATCGCGCTAAATGGTCCATCCGGCAAGTTCATGCGACGGCGGGAAGGCGAGCGACGCCCGGCGGCCGGCGGGAGCGGCGCGGGCGGCGATGCCCCCAGCAGAACGGGTGGCGATGCGCGTTCCAGTACGCGGTGGCCGTCGCCACGGC
>JAICJJ010000192.1 GCA_025928535.1 Thermomicrobiales bacterium | reverse complement strand
GGGAGCGACAACGTTCCGGCCGGAGCCGTTCCCGCGCGCCTCGCCGACCTCGCCGGGTTGCCGCCGACCTGGATCGGCGTCGGCGCGATCGACCTCTTCGTCGAGGAGGACATCGACTACGCCCGGCGGCTGATCCTCGCCGGCGTCCCGACCGAACTCCTGGTGGTTCCCGGCGCGTTTCACGGATTCGACGCATTCGTACCGGACGCGCCGATCAGCCGTGCCTTCCGCCTCGCCCAGTACGATGCTCTGGCGCGGGCATTCGGCCAGCCGCCGCTCACGAACCTCGAGCCGGCCGCCACGCCCGAGGCCGGAACGCAACGTTGAAACCAACCCCTTGACAACCGACGAGTGAACGTATAGAGTGTACGTACAGTCCCGAGGGGCGGAGGAACGAAACCGCTCCCACCGGACGGCCAACGGGGCGATCGGGCATCGCGGGGTACCTGATCGCGCACGAGCCGACCCCGGGGCCGACCGAGAAACCGCGTTCGTTGCGGGGCGTGCGCGGGGACGGAGCCGGCCAGGGAGCGGGGACGAGCCACGTCTGTCGGGACTGTTGTTTGTTCCCGACAAGTGCAATCAATGCTGGTTTGGGGCCGTGAGTTTCCATATTGAGATGTTCCGCCCTCTCGCCCGGCGCTAAAGACGCCGGGCTGAGCCAATAACCCGGCTGAAGCCGGCTCGATGATTTGGCCGATAATTTACCAATGCGTCCGACTTCGTTTGCGCTCGATCAAGTCGATATATCCGCATTTACTCGCTGTTGATTTATCAACAATAGCCGGCTTCAGCCGGGTTATCGGCTTAGCCCGGCGTCTTTAGCGCCGGGCGACGACGGCAAACAATCAACGTTGTCAATCGCGCGCTAAACCGCCCCTTGCTCCCGCAGCGCCGCGATCTCGTCCCGCCCGTACCCCAGTTCGGCCAGAATCTCGTCGGTCTGTTCGCCGACGGCTGGCACCGGCTCCATCCGGGGCGGCATCCCTTCCAGATCGAACGCCGGCACGATCGCTTCGATCAGCCCTTCGGGCGTCGCCACCGGCCGCCACCGTTCCCGCGCCGCCAGTTGCGGGTGTCGCGCGAAATCGTCGACTTCCAGCAGATCGCCGAACGGAATGTCGGCCGCTTCCAGCCGCCGGGTGACCTCCGCCCGCGTGTGTGGGGCGAACGCGTCCTCGATCGCCGCTTCGAGGCTTTCCCGATTGACGCGGCGGTCGGACGAGGTCGCGTAGCGTGGGTCGCGTTCCCACTCGGGATGGCCGCAGACCTCGACGCAAAACGCGCTCCACTGCGCCGCTGTCTGGACGGCGAAGAGGACGAGTTCGCCGTCGCCGCAGCGATAGGCGCCGTACGGCACGACCGTCGCGTGGCGCATCCCGGCCCGCGCCGGCGGCTGCCCGCCATATTTCGCGAAGAGGACCGGATAGCCCATCCATTCCGAGAGCGCGTCGAACAGCGAGGTTTCGACGACGCGGCCCTGCCCCGTCGCCCGCCGCTCGTAGAGGGCGGCGAGGGTTCCCATCGCGCCATAGACCCCGGCGCCGACATCGCCGACGCTGATCCCAAGTTTGGCCGGCGCGTCGGGCTTGCCGGTCGTGGCGATCACGCCCGTTTCGCCTTGCAGCAGCAGATCGAACGCTTTCCGGAATTCGTAGGGGCCGCCGCGGCCGTAGCCGGAGATCGAGCAGAGGATGAGCGCGGGATAGTCGCGCCGCAGCCGCTCCGGCGCCAGCCCGAGCCGGTCGATCGCGCCGGGACCGAGATTTTGCACGAGCACGTCGGAGCGGGCAACCAGCCGTTCGAGAACGGCGCGGGCGGCATCCTGCTTCAGATCGAGCGTCAGCGAGCGTTTGTTGCGGTTGAGCCAGATGAAATAGGACGACTGGCCGAGCACGGCGCGATCGTAGCCGCGGGCGAAATCGCCGCCGCCCGGCCGCTCGATCTTGATCACGTCGGCGCCGAGATCGGCCAGATGCCGGGTGCAGAGCGGCCCGGCGACGGCCTGCTCTAGCGCCGTCACCCGGATGCCGGCCAGCGGTCGATCGCCGCCTCGTTCGTCGCTCGTCACCTGCCGCCCTCCTTCAGGCCGGGCGGCGCGGCGAGTCGCGGTCCGGCCAGATTCGTCCGTGCGCGTTGGTGCGGAGATGGTAACGCACCGTCGCCCGGCGGCGGTCAGCGCCCGTGCGGCGCTTCGACGTGGCAAGCGACCAGATGGGCCGGATCGCTCGTGAACGGCAGCAGCAGCGCCGGCTCGTTGGCGCGGTCGGGACCGTGCGGACAATCAGGGTGAACGATCTCCCCTGCCGCCTGCGCGACCCCGCCGACCGCGCGCCGCCGGAACCGATTCGCCGGGTCCGGCTCCGGCACGGCGGCGATCAGGCTCCGCGTGTAGGGGTGCAACGGCTGGTCGATCACCTGCCCCGATGCGCCGACCTCGACCAGCGATCCCTGATACATGACCGCGATCCGATCGGCGAAATGGCGGGCGCTGGCGATGTCGTGGGTGATATAGAGAAACGCGACGCCGCGCCCGGTCTGCAAGCCGCGCAGCAATTGCAGAATCTCGATCCGGCTCGACGCGTCGATCATCGACACCGGCTCGTCGGCGACGATGTAGTCCGGATCGCGCACAAGCGCCCGCGCGATGCCGACCCGCTGCCGCTGCCCGCCCGACATCGCGGTCGGATACCGGGTTGCCCAGCGACCGGCCGGAACGAGATCGACGTCTTCCAGCGCCCGCCGCGCCCGGTCCCACCGCTCCGCCTTGCCATGCACGCCGTCGATCACGAGCGGTTCTTCGACCAGATCGATCACCCGCATGTAGGGGTTGAGGCTCGAAAAGGGATCCTGAAAGACGATTTGCGCCCGCTTCCGCAGCCAGCCGAGATCGTGCTCCGGCGTCTTCGTTATGTCGATGCCGTCGAAAAAGACCCGGCCCGACGCCGGCTCGATCAGCCGCAGCGAGACGCGGCCGACCGTCGTCTTGCCGCTGCCCGATTCGCCGACGAGGCCGAGCGTTTCGGCGCGGGCGATGGCCAGGCTGACGCCGTTGACCGCCCGCACCTCCCCCATCCGGAAGAGCCCGGTCCGCGTCTGGAAGGCGACCGAGACATCGTCGAGCGCAACCAGCGGCCGTTCCCGTCCGTCCGGACTGACCGGTGCCGACGGCGCCGGGAGCGTGCGGCTGCTCATGGAGTCGCCGCCGCAACGAGCAACGGCGCGCCGAAGCGGTCGCCGGCGACCGCCGGGTCGTTCAGCCAGCAGCGAGCGAAACCGCCCCCTTCGACCGGGATTTCGGGCGGATGGCGCAGGCAGGGCGCGAAACGCCACGGGCAGCGGGGGTGAAATCGGCACCCCTCCGGCAGGTGGGTCGGATCGGGCGGCTCGCCCGGCATCGGCGACGGCGGCCGATCGCCATGGAGCCGCGGCAAACTCGCCAGCAGCAGCGCGGTATAGGGATGGCGTGGCGCGACGAGGATGCGATCGGCCGGCCCGGTTTCGACGAACTCGCCCGCGTAGGCGACCGCGATCTCGTCGCAAAGATCGCTCGCCAGCCCGATGTCGTGGGTGATGAAAATCATCGAGATGCCAGGGTCGGCTTTGAGGTCTTTCAGCAGGTTCATGATCTGCGCCTGGACGCTGACGTCGAGCGCGGAGGTCGGCTCGTCCAAAATCAGCAGATCGGGGTCGAGCGCCAGCGCCGTCGCGATGACGACGCGCTGCTTTTGCCCGCCGCTCAGTTCGTGCGGATAGCGTCCGTAGAATTCGCGGCCGAGCCCGACCCGCTCCAGCAACGATTCGACCTTCGCCCGCGCCTGTCGCTTGTTCAAGCGTTCGTCGAGCAGCATCGGCTCGGCGATCTGGTCGCCGATCTTGAGGACCGGGTTGAGGACGTTCATCGCCCCCTGGAAGACCATCGCCATTCGGCGCCAGCGAATTTCTCGCCGGAACGCTTCGTCGGAAAGCGCCATCAGGTCGCGTCCGTCGAGCAGGATCGCGCCATCGTAGCGAATCGCGTTTTTCGGCAGGAGCCGTATCAGGGCGTTGGCGAGGCTCGACTTGCCGCTGCCGGATTCGCCGACGATGCCGAGCGCCTCGCCCCGCCGGGCGATCGTGAACGACACGCCGTCGACGGCGTGGACGACGCGGTCGCCCGCCTGGTAATCGAGATGGAGATCGCGAACCTCGAGCAGGGGCATGCGCGTCTGTCCGCCGCGGGCCATCAGATGACGTCCCTGCGATCATGCCCCACGGGACCGCGCCAGCGCAACGCGGGCGGATCGTCGTTCAACGCTGGCGCTCCTTCCGGCTGAACCGATTTCCCTCCGGCTTCCATCGACAGGCCACCCACGTTTCCGCGCGTTCGTCGCTATGACCGCTGCGCCGCCGGCTGCGGCCGCTTTGGCGACGCGGCGAGGCCGGCTGCCATCCGCGACAGGCGATCCGTCGCCGCGCGCCAACTCCCCTCCAAAACGCGGGCGATCGCCGGCGAGCCTGCGGCCGACTTGGCCAGAGCGGCGCTGGCGCGCTCCCGATCCGCTTCGCGCAGCAGATCTGCCGCGCGTGCGTTTTCCGTCGCCAGCGAAAGAGCATCCAGATTGAACACGATCGATCCCTCCGAACCACCCATGCCGATTGGACACGCAGGCGGACTCCGCGATCGACGCCCGCAGCGCTTCCACCGTAGAGCCGACCAGCCTCGCCTGCTGTGTTCTGCGTCACAGGAAAACAGTCGATCGCGCGACACGCGCGCTCGGCGCCATCGCCATGCGACGGCGATTCAGCCACGCCGCAACGTCAACGGCGCGAACCGCAGCGCTTGTAGCAATTGAAGAGCGTGCCGTTGATGGTGACGCAGACTTCCATTCCGACCGGGCACTTCGCGCAGTCGTCGACGGTGAGGCCCAGGGGCATGGCGGAAACGCACGTCGGCTCGTTCGAAGGAAACGCCTTGTCGCACTGACACGCGCCGAGGTCGTCGGAGCCGCAGAGTTGGAGCGGGGTGCAGACGCCGCAACGGCCATCCGGACAGGTCCCGCTCATGCAGTCGTTGTCGATCTTGCAGCGCCGGCCGATGGGACACCGGCGATGCTTGCCGCCGCATTTGCGCCCTTTGGCGGCGACCGGCGCCTCGCGATCCGCGACGGCTACGGCGCCAACCACGGTCCCGAGCAGCCAGACCGCGCGCCGCCGCGTTTCGGTCCGCGCGAGAATCGCAGCGAGATCGTCGAACCGCCGGCTGTCCATGTCCCTCTCCTCGCCAATTTCCCGACGCATGCGGGTCGCTCCCAAGCGTCGCCGCCAGCATGATCGTTGGCGCGAGGAGACGCTGTCATTTGCGACACAAGGTTGTCGTGGGTTTTGCAACAGGGGAAGACCGGGTTACGCTCCGGCGGCGCCGAGCAGCACTCGCCCGCCCTTCGTTCCGTCGCTCAGTTCGGCATCCCGGCGAACAACGCCTCGGGATCGACTACCGCGCCGAGGAGGATCGCCGAATGCAGGCGTCCCTCAGCGTCGGGCGCGGCCGGCTCATATCGACCATTGCGCAGGATGTTGATGGCAAGCGACCCTGCGGCGCGATCGACGGTCCAGTATTCGGCGACGCCCGACCTCGCGTAGAGCGCCGCCTTGCGGACGAGATCGATCACCCGCGTCGATGGCGAAGCGATCTCGACGACGATGTCTGGCGGGCCAGCGACGAATCTGTCGTCATCGCATATCGTGAGGCGATCGGTCGCGACGAAGAGCAGGTCGGGTTGAACCACGTCATAGTCCGACAACCGAACATCGAGCGGGGCGAGAAACACCTCGCCAGCGTTCGCTTCGGTCGCCGCCTCATCCAGCAACCGGAAGATACGCGCGACAAGTCGCTGGTGCGATATCAGCGGCGCTGGAGCCACGTACAACTCTCCGTTGATGATTTCGTGTCGCAGGCCGTCGTCCGGAGCGTCGGCCAGATAGGCGACCAGATTGTCGGCGGTCATCGGCGCGAGATTTGGAATGGCCATGCGTCACCTCGTTTGGTCGCCGATCATCGACGAAAGCCGGCGGAGCCGTGCCCTCGGTCATCGCCGCG
>JAICJJ010000102.1 GCA_025928535.1 Thermomicrobiales bacterium | reverse complement strand
TATCAAGGAACGACGAGATCCCTCGACTTCGCTCGGGATGACAGGTGATGGCGGCTCTCTGTGACGGTCGGGGCGCGGCCGCCGGTTCGATCAACTGCCGCCACTCGCGGCGCAGGTGAAGATCCAGACGTTGCTGTCCGCGCCGGCCTTGACGACGACATTGCCCTGGGCGTCGACGCTGTCGCTTTCGGCATGGCACCAGTTGCTGCCGTTCGGCGCGAGGTGATACGTGCCGGGCGCCAGATTCGGAAACCGAATCCGGCCGCGATCGTTCGTCGTGCCGGTCGCGACCGGCGTGGTCGACGAACCCGCCGTGTCGAAAACCTGGAATTGCATGCTGGCCGCCGGCGTCTGGCACTGGCCGAACCAGTCGAACCCTGATTGCGCGGTTGGCACGGAGCAGGCGAAGCCGACCACCGAGATCGCCCCGGCGTCGGGCGCCATCTCGTCGGTCTGGACCAGCGACGGCCCGGTCGCCGGCAGGCGGCCGGCGTCGGTGTCAAGCCAGTAGGTCGTCGGCCGCCCAGGCACGACGTGGCCGTCGAGAACGACCGTGAGCACGCTCGGCTCTACCGGCTGCGCCTGGCCGGCGCTGACATTGACGTTGCCGTTGCCGCCGATGACGACATTGGCGCTGCCGCCGGAGGCGTTGGCGTTGGCCGTGCCGCCATTGGCGCTGACGCTGACGCTCGTGTTGCCCCCGCCGTTGTTGACATTGCCGATCGTCACCGCGCCGCCGTTGGACGACGCGACGGCGACGCCGCCGTTGCCCGCGTTGCCGGCAGTGACGGCGGTCACGCCCGACGATTGCGGCGGGCCACCTTTGCCCGGCTTGGATGACTGATCGATGACCGTCGCGCAGATGTCGGCGGGGCCGAGATCGATCTTCTTGACCACCGGCCCGTTGGCGGGGCCGCGGCTCGTGCAGAGGCAGGTCGATTTGTAGACGCTCGCATCGAACCGGCAATCGACATCGACCTGAAACGCCGGCAATGTGCCGAACGTGACGACCGTGGCGCTGGCGCTCGCGCCGCCGCCGGCGTTGCCGCTCGTTTGCGCCGTTTGCTGGGTCGTCTGGGCGCAATTGCCGGCGCAGACCTGATTGCTGTTGTTCGTCGCGACCGTCTGACCAGCCGTCGATTGGCCGGCGTTGCCGCCGACGCCGGGCACGCCGCAGCGGAATCCGGCGCCGCAGAGGAGGCCGGGACAACAATCGCGGTCGCTGGCGCAGGCGCCGCCGACGCCCTGGCAGACGCCGCCCTTGTTCTTGTTCTTGTCGCCTTTGGCGGCCAGCGTCGATTCCAGGCCGGTCGTCGCCAGCGTCCCGCCGAAGGCCGATCCCGCGAGCCGCTTCAGCATCGACCGGCGCGAAACGCCGGACGCCATCGTCCGGACGAAGCGGTCGAACTCTCCAATCTCCACGCTTTGCTCCTCCCATGGGGCGTTTGCTGGCGATAGGTCTGACGTCGGCATTCGCCGTGAAGCGGACCATATGCCATCCGCGGTGAACGAGGCGAGTGACGCCGCGCAGTCATGCCGGGCCGCGGCGAGGCGCCACTGTCGGCGTGCGGTCACCGCAGATCACAGCGAACGGATTCCTCCTTCGTCGGAATGACGATGAGTTCCTCGTCGCGCCCTGTGTACCGCCGTCAAACGCCCGCCATTTCGCTCAGATTCGCGACCTCGGTTTCGAGCCGCTGCTTGAGTTGATCGCGCTCCTCGCAGAGTTGCACGTACAACTGCTTCAACTCCGCAAGTTCTTCGTCCGTTTCGTCTTCGACCTCGATCAACGCGTTGTCGGCGTCGTGAACGGCTCGCAGCAGTTCGTCCAACTTCAGGTGAACCGCCTTCGCGTCACGATTCTGCGAATTCTGAATCAGGAAGACCATCATGAAGGTGACGATCGTCGTGCCGGTGTTGATGACGAGTTGCCAGGTGTCCGAAAAGTGAAAGAGTGGCCCGGTGATCGCCCAGACCACGACGACCGCGACCGCCAGGATGAACGTGATGTAGTGCCCGGCCAGTTCCGCCGTCCGATTCGAAAAATGAGCGAACGCGCGTGAAATCATTCGTCACCTCGTCATCGATCGCGAATCTGCGCTCGATTCATCGGCGGTGCGTGTTCGCCGCCGTCCAAATGCAACCCAATCGCGATCGATCGCGTGCCACAATGCAAACCGCATGCCAACATCTCGCGCATCGATACGACGAAGCGGCGCCTCCCGCGGGGCGATGCTAGACTCGCCGCCGGAGCGACGCATGATTTCGAGGGCAGCCGACGCATGACGATCGACGTGGCGCGGGCGCGCGCCGACACGCCTGGATGCGCCAACGTTCTCCATTTCAACAACGCCGGCGCGGCCTTGATGCCGCGGCCCGTGCTCGACGTTGTGACCGATCATCTCCGGCTCGAAGCGGCGATTGGCGGCTATGAAGCGGCCGACCGGGCGGATGCCGCGATCGAGCGGGTTTACGACGCGGCGGCGGCGATGCTCAATTGCGCCCGCGACGAGATCGCCGTCATCGAAAACGCGACCCGCGCCTGGGACATGGTTTTCTACGCGCTCCCCTTCGCCGCCGGCGATCGCATTCTGACGGCGCGCAGCGAATACTCCAGCAACGTCATCGCCTATCTCCAGGTCGCGGAGCGGACCGGAGCGCGGGTCGAGGTGATCCCGAACGACGAAACTGGCGCCGTCTCCGTCGACGCCCTGCGGGAGATGCTGGACGAGCGCGTCAAACTGATCGCGATCACCCACGTCCCGACCAACGGCGGGCTGGTGAATCCGGCGGCGGCGATCGGTCAGATCGCGCGAGCGGTGGGCGTTCCCTATCTGCTCGACGCCTGCCAATCGGTCGGCCAGATGCCGATCGACGTCGAAGCGATCGGCTGCGATTTTCTCTCGACCACCGGCCGCAAATATCTTCGAGGACCGCGGGGAACCGGGCTCCTCTACGTCAGGCGGGCGTGGATCGAGCGGCTAACGCCGCCCTTGCTCGACAACCATGCCGCGACCTGGACGGCCGCAGATCGCTTCGAGATTCGGCCCGACGCCCGTCGCTTCGAAAACTGGGAGACGTACTACGCCGGCAAGATCGGCCTCGGCGTCGCGCTCGACTACGCCATGTCGTGGGGGCTCGATACGATCTGGGAGCGGGTTCGATTGCTGGCCGACCAGCTGCGCGCCGGGCTCGCGGCGATCCCCGGCGTGACGGTTCGCGATCTCGGCCGGGAACGCTGCGGCATCGTCACGTTCACGGTGGACGACGCGCCAGCGGATTCGGTCGTTGCGATGTTGGCTCGTCAGGCAATCAACGTCACCAGTTCGAGTCGCGCCTCGACCCGATTCGACATGGAAGCGCGCGATTTGGACGCGGTCGTGCGCGCCTCGGTCCACTACTACAACGACAACCTGGAAATCGCCCGCTTCCTCGACGCCGTCGCGGGCATCGCCGACGGCGCGTGGCGCGCCAAACGTTGACGCGCGCCCAACCGGCGATTCGCGGTCATGCCGAGCCGGTCGAGGCATCTCGTGACGAGTCGGCAAGACGGCAAGTCGGCGAGGCGAAGACGACGAAATCTCTCGACTTCGCTCGGGATGCCGGTTGCGTCTCGCCGCTTGCCGGCCCGCCACTCCAGTCATCGCTCTCCCACGACCTGCACCGTATATTCCCGAAAGAGCGGACCGTCCAACTCCACGAAATAGATCGTCTGACGCGAGCCGCGGACGACCTTCCCGTCGGCGACTGGAAACGACACATGCATTCCGAGCAGCGCGCCGCGCAGATGGGACGGCGCATTGACCGCCATCTGGCCGTCGGCGTGGAGAAAGCGGGCGTGGCGATACGGACGGTCGGGCGGGACGAGATCGGCCAGCAAGGCGAGCAGGTCGTCTTCGAGGTCAGGCAATCCTTCGTTGACCGTAATCGCCGTCGTGGTGTGCAAGGTATTGACGAAGACCCGGCCGTCGCACACGCCAGAGCCGGCGACGACTTCGAGCACCGTCGGGGTGAGATCGATCAGTTGCGTGTCACGAGTCGTCTGGAGGCCGATGCGTTCCAGTTTGGCGATCACGGGCGCTTCTCCTCCAGCCCGAGCAAGTCGGCCGCGTTGTCCCGAAATATCCGCTGCCGCAGCGCCGGACGCAGGCCGAGGTCGTCGATGGCCCAGGCGACGCGCTTCGGATCGACTCGGGGGTAGTTGGAGCCGAAAAGAACCTGCCGGCTCAGGCTGCGGTCGAGCGTGTCGAGACCGATCGTCGTGGTCAATGCCTGGCGGATCGATTCGGACGGCGTGCCGCTGAAGAGGATCGACGTGTCGAGATGGACGGTCGGGTAGCGGAGGGCCAGCATGACCGCTTCGTTCACCCACGGCCAGCCGAAATGGGCGATGACGATCTTCAACGTCGGAAACGCCTGGACGACCGCTTCCAACCGCAACGGGTGGGCGAGGGTGGCGCGGCCGACCGGCGACCAGGTGTGGCCACAGTGAATCAGCAGCGGCACGTCGAGTTCGGCGCAGCGGGCGTAGACGGGAAAGGCGTGCCGCTCGTCGTCGATCTCGAACCGCTGCAACGCCGGATCGAGTTTGAGGCCGCGCAAGCCGTACGACGTGACGGCGTGCTCGAGGGCGCGCGGCGCGTCGGGCAGATTGGGATCGACCGACGCGAAGCCGATGAACCGGGGCTCGGCTTCGGCCAGCCGCGCGATCTGTTCGTTCGAGACGATGACGCAGCCGTGCGCCGTCGTGCAATCGATCGGCAGCAAGACCGCCCGGTCGATGTCGGCCGCGTCCATGTGCAGGAGAAAGGTCCGCAACGGCTGCGCCGGCATTTTCAGGCCAAAGACCTCGCGAACCGCGCGGGCCAGCGCCGGATCGTCGCGGACCAGTTCTTCGATCTGGAGTGGATGCGTATGAATGTCAATCGCCGGCGTCACGCCGTCTCCTCCTTCGCCGCCAAATCGATCCCGTAGGCGGCCGCGGCGCGCCGCGCTTCATCGACGGTCGGAAAGCGGTCGGTCAGCCGCGAGACGTAGATCGCGGCGGCGGCGTTGCCGAACGCGAGGCAATGCGGCAACGGCCAGCCCTGCAGGGTCGCGTACAAAAATCCCGCGTTGAACGTGTCGCCCGCTCCGACCGCATCGCGCGCTTCGACCGGCAACGCGGGCAAGGCGAACGTCTCGCCGCCGGCGCGGACGAGGCTGCCGGCCGCGCCACGCTTGACGACGACGATCGGCGGGCCGTCCGCCTGTAACGCCGCGGCGGCCAATGCCGGGTCGGTGAGGCTAGTTAGCGCCGTCGCCTCGTCGATGTTCGGCAGGAAAAGATCGACGTCGGCGAGGAGGCGGCGAATGCCGGCCACAGTTTGCGACGGCCAGCCGGCCGGGTCCCAGCCGGTGTCGAGGAGCGTGACCTTGCCGGCGGCGCGGGCGCGCGCCAGCACGCGGCCGGCCGCGTCGGGCGTCAGGCGCGGCAGGCAAAACTGGCCGACCAGACAAACGACGTCGGCGGCGGCGGCGCGATCCCAATGGCGGTGGACCAGGTCTTCGTCGAATTCGTGCAGGCAGGCGAAATCGGAAACGAAGGCGCGTTCGCCGTCGGCGCGAGCGATGCCGACCGTGATCCCGGTCGCGCCGCGCGTGGTCTCGACCGCGCCCGTTTCGACCCCGCTGGCCGCGAGATCGCCGAGAATCGGTTGCCCGAACAGGTCGTCGCCACCGTTGGCGACGATCGACGTCGGAACGCCGAAGCGGCCGAGCGCCATGGCCAGGTAGCCGGCTTGCCCGGCGGAGGCGGCGACATGGCTCGTGCCGGCGACTTCCTGTCCCCAGACCGGCAGCGCCGCGACGCCGCGGATGATCAGATCGATGTTCAGGTTGCCGACGACGCAGACGCGCTGCGCCGCCGCGAGCCGCCGGGTCAGATCGGTCTCCGTGGCGTGGTCAGATGCGTTCATGCCGGAGCCTCACTTGATCGCCCCCAGCGTTAGGCCGCGGGTCAGGCCGCGGCGGACGAAGAGAGTGCAGATGACCATCGGCAGCATCATCAGGCTCGCCGCCGCCGTCATGTAGCCCCAGTCGATGCCGGTTTCGCGGACGAACAGCGTCACCGCCACCGGCAGCGTCTGGGCGTTGCGGCCGGTCAGGATCAAGGCGAAGAGAAATTCGTTCCAGGTGAAGATGAAGGTCAGGATCGCGGTCGCGGCGAGGCCGGGCGCGACGAGCGGCAGCGCGATCCGGACGCAGGCGCCGAGCCGCGAGGCGCCGTCGATCAGGGCGCTTTCTTCCATGTCGACCGGCAAATCTTCGAAAAAGCCTTTCATCATCCAGATGACGAGCGGCAGGTTGGCCCCGATGTAAACGAGGATGAGGCCGGCCAAATTGTCGATCAGATGCACTTGCCGCAGCATGATGAAGAGGGGAATGACCGAGGCGATGGCCGGCGCCATCCGCAGCGACAGAATCCAGTAGGCGAGGCCGCCTCGCCCGCGAAAGCGATAGCGCGCCAGCCCGTAGGCGGCGAGGGAGCCGAGCGCGAGCGCGATCAGGGTCGAGGCGAGGCTGGCGATCAGGCTGTTTTTCGCGAAGTGGGCGAACGAGTATTCCGCGAAGATGTGGACATAGTTGGTCAGCGTCGGCTGGAACAACGCGAAGGGCGACGATTCGAGCGCCGCGACCCGCGTCTTGAACGACGTCAGGACGATCAGGACGATCGGCCCGAGAAACGCGCTCAGCGTCAAGCCGATCGCCACGCGGCGAATCGCCTGTTCGATGCGGCCTCCCCGGCCCAGGACTTCCACATCAACTCCTCGCCTGCGATCGACGGACAATGGCGACTGTCCTATCCATTGCCGCTCCGATCGAGCGCCCTGATGCCGAAGGTGGCGGCCAGATCGACGATCAGCACCATCACGTAGGCCAGCGCCGCGGCATAGCCCATCTCGAAAAACTTGAAACCCCATTTGTAGGTGTAGAGGCTGAGCACCTGCGTGCTCGTGCCGGGGCCGCCTTGCGTCAGGACGTAGATCAGGTCGAACGTCTTGAAGGCGTCGATGCCGCGCAGCAGCAGCGCGACCATGATCGCCGGCCGGATCAGCGGCAAGACGATCGAGACGAACGCCTGCCGCCGCGAGGCGCCGTCGACGATCGCCGCTTCGAGCGGCTCGCGCGGCAGCGATTGCAGCGCCGCCAGCATGATCAGCGCCATGAACGGCGTCCATTCCCAGACGTCGGCGATGACGACCGACAGCAAGCCGGTCCGGGCGCTGCCGAGCCAGAGCGGCCCCGGCAAGCCGACCGCCCCCAGAATCTCGTTGATGACGCCCCGGTCCGGGTTGTACATGAAGCGCCAGATGAGGCCGACGACGACCGGCGTGATCATCATCGGCAAGATGATGATGGTCTGGATCGCGCCGAGCGCCCGCGTTTCCTGGCTGACCAGCACGGCGATGCCGAGGCCGAGAACGAACTCGAGCGCGATCGTGACCACCAGAAAAACGACCGTCACCTCCATCGCCGACCAGAAAAAGGGATCGCCGGTCAGGATGCGGACGTAGTTGGCGAGGCCGACGAAACTCCATCCCTGCGCGCGGTTGGAAAGATTCCAGCGATGCAGGCTCAGCACGAGCGAGTAGACGAACGGAAAGATCGACAGCAGCAGCAACGCCGCCATCGCCGGGGTTAGTAAAAAGAGCGCCGCCCGCGGTTCCACCAAACCGATCAGCGGCCGGACGCCCGGCATGTCGAATCCCGCCGCGTCCCGCCGACGCTGGCGTTCGGTCGTTCCCGGATTGGTCGTCGAGCGCTGCATGCTGGCGGGTCTCCGGCGCGGCCGTCGCTACTTCTGGAAACCGCCTTCCTGCAGCGCCTGGTCGAGCGTGCCGTTGACGCCGTTCAAGGCGTCGGCCGGCGATTGCTGGCCGCTGACCGCCGCCGAGAGCGCCGCGTCGACCGCGTCGGCCATTTGCGGCCAGGGGGCGATCCGCGGCCGACCCCAGGCAGTCTTGAGCG
>JAICJJ010000163.1 GCA_025928535.1 Thermomicrobiales bacterium | reverse complement strand
GAGCACCGGCGTGAAATAGAGTTCGGCGAAGGCCGATTGCCACAGCAGGAAATTGCTCATCCGCAACTCGCCGGAGGTGCGGATGATGAGGTCCGGATCGGGCATGCCGGCGGTGAACAGGTGCGCCGAAATCGACGCGTCGTCGATCGCTTCCGGCAGAACGCCGGAGGCGACGATGTCCCGCACGGCGGCGACGATTTCCTGGCGTCCGCCATAGTTGAAGGCAAGCGTCAAGACCAGGCGGTTGTTGTGGCGTGTGCGTTCGATGGCGGCAAGCACGGCGTCGCGGAGATGGGGCGACAGGCCATCGAGGCTGCCGATGTGCCGCAGTTGCGCCCCCTGGCGATCGAGCTCATCGACCTCGCGCTCGATCGCCTCGCTCAGAATGCGCATGATCCCCGCGATCTCGTCCGCCGGCCGGCGCCAGTTTTCGGTCGAGAATGCCCAAAGCGTCAAGTATTCGACGCCAAGTTCGGCCGCGGCTTGCGTGATCCGCCGGATGTTTTCGGTTCCCCGTTCATGGCCCGCGACGCGCGGCAAATCGCGGCGCGCCGCCCAACGGCCGTTGCCGTCCATGATCATTGCGACGTGACGTGGAACCGGCGCGTTCGATGGCGTCGGCGGGTGCGCCGATTCGCGCTCGGGCCGGCCATTCGCGTCGCCAGCGTCCGCCGATTGCGCGGCGTGGCGTTCATCGCTCATCGCGAGCGCTCCCCGTCTGCGGGACGATCGTCGTCACAAGCCGCCGGTGCGGTCAGACTTCGAGCACTTCCTGCTCTTTGGTCTTCCCAACCCGGTCCATCTCGTCGATGAAGCGTTTGGTCAATTCATCGACTTGATGCAAAGCCCGGCGCTCATCGTCCTCCGAGATCAATCGTTCGTTCATCAATTCTTTGGTCGAGGTCGCCGCGTCGCGTCGGATGTTCCGCACGGCGACCTTGCCTTCTTCGACGTAGTTGTGGACAAGCTTGACGAGTTGCTTGCGCCGCTCTTCGGTCAGCGGCGGGATGGAAATCCGCACGACCTGACCGTCGTTGTTTGGCGTCAGGCCGAGATCCGATTTCATGATCGCTTTTTCGATCGCCCCGATGCTGCCGCGGTCCCACGGCTGGATGACGAGCAACCGCGATTCCGGCACGGAAATGCCGGCCATCTGGTTGATCGGCGTCGGCGCGCCGTAATAATCGACGACGATGCGTTCGACCAGCGAGGGGGAGGCGCGCCCGGTCCGGACGGATCCCAGATGTTGACGGAGGGCTTCGACGGCTTTCTTCATTCTCGCCTCAGCGTCCGTCATGACGTCCTGAATCATCGGCCTGTCCTCTCGCTGCGGCGCGGCGCGCCGTCGGGTGGATCCGAGCGCCGTCGCTTCGACCAAGTGCGCCAATCATAGCCGGGAGCGCTGTGGTCAGGAAGCAAGTTGCGCCTCGCCCGCCGCGATCAGCGTCCCAACCTGTTCGCCGCGCAGGGCGGCTTCGAACGCCGATCCATTGTCCATGTTGAAGACGAGGATCGGCAGATTGTGATCGCGCAGCAGCGCCAGCGCGGACGCATCCATCACGCGAAGGTTGCGTTCGAGTACTTCCTGGTGGCTGATCCGATCGTAGCGCCTGGCGCCGGCGTTGCGGTTGGGGTCGTCGGAATAGACGCCATCGACCTGGTTTTTCGCCATCATCAGCAGGTCGACGTCGAGTTCGAGCGCCCGCAGCGCCGCCGCGGTGTCGGTCGTGAAATACGGATTGCCCGTGCCGGCCGCGAGGATGACGACCCGGCCTTTTTCCATGTGCCGAATCGCTCGTCGTCGGATGTACGGTTCGGCGACCTCGTGCATTTCGATCGCCGTCATGACCCGCGTTTGAATGTCGAGTTTTTCGAGGGCGTCTTGCAAGGCGAGGGCATTCAGGACGGTCGCGACCATGCCCATGTAGTCGGCGGTCGCCCGGTCCATCCCTTTGGCGCTGGCCGAGAGTCCTCGCCAGATGTTGCCCCCGCCGATCACGATCGCGACCTCGACGCCGAGGCCCGCGATGTGGCCAAGTTGCGCCGCGAGGCGCTGGACCACCTCCGGATCGATGCCGAACGAGCCGCCGCCGGCAAGCGCTTCGCCGCTCAGTTTCAGCAGCACGCGGCCGTATTTGCTTTCCACCGGGGCGCCTCGCGGGAACGGCGGGCCGGCCTCGCCGGCCCGCTCCGATTGTCCGATTACGCTCCCGCCGCGTCGGGCCGCTCCGCGTCGGCTCCGACTTCGAAGCGGGCGAAGCGGCGAACGACGATGTTTTCGCCAAGTTTGGCGATGCTCGCTCGGATGAGATCGCGCACCGTCATCTTCGGGTCCTTGATGAACGGTTGATCGAGCAAACTGACCGCCGCCACCGCCTGATCGCGGGAACCGAATTCGCGCTCGAGCGCGGCTTCCTCGTCGGACGCGATTTCGTCGGCGCTGACGACGCGGGGCGACGTCGCGGCGACTTGCATGGCGATGTCGTGCGCGAGCGTCTTGAAGTCGGCCGTGCGGGCGACGAAGTCGGTCTCGCAGTTCACCTCGACGATCACGCCGATGCGGCCGCCGCCGTGAATGTAGGGCTCGATGAGGCCCTGCTGCGCCGCTCGGCCCGATTTCTTCTCGGCCTTGGCGAGGCCCTGCTGCTGCAGGATGGCGGCGGCCTGTTGCAGATCGCCGTTGGTTTGCTCGAGCGCCCGCTTGCACTCCATGATGCCCGCGCCGCTCAGTTCACGCAGGTCTTTCACCTGCGACGCGCTGATTGCCGTCATGGTCTGGTGGTTGTCCTCTCCCGTATGCGTCTGATTCGTGTTTCGGTGTCATGCGCGGGTCGATGCGCCGCTCACAATTGGGCGGCGGCGACCTCAGCGCTTGTCGCGTCGGCCGTCGCCTCGTCGGCGATTTCCTCGGTCGCCTCGTCGAACGCGAATTCGTCCGCGGCGGCGTAACCGCGACCGCGGCCCATGTCCATTTCGCGGTCGGCTTCGGCGATCTCGTTGCGCATGATCCCTTCGAGCGCCGCGTCGGCGATGCCCGCCGTGAGCAGCCGCACCGAGCGGATCGCGTCGTCGTTGCCTGGAATCAGGTAATCGACATCGTCCGGATCGCAATTCGTATCGGTGATGGCGACGATGGGGATGCCGAGCCGGCGGGCTTCATGCACCGCCAGATGTTCCCGCTTCGGATCGACGATGAAGATCGCGCCCGGCAGTTGCGTCATGTCGCGCATGCCGCCAAGCGTGCGTTCGAGCCGTTCGAGTTCCGTCAGTTTGGAGGCGGCTTCCTGCTTCGGCAGTTGATTGAGTTCGCCGCGATCACGCTGCGCTTGCAGTTGCTTCATCGTCCGCAAGCGATTGCGGATCGTCACGAAGTTGGTCAAGGTGCCGCCAAGCCAACGCCGGTTGACGAAAAATTGCTGCGAACGTCGCGCTTCCCGCTCGACGACATCCTGCGCCTGCTTCTTGGTGCCGACGAAGAGGATCTTGCTGCCTTGCGCCGTCAGATCGGCGAGGAAGGCGTGGGCCACCTCGATATCGCGCACGGTTTGCTGCAGATCGATGATGTGGATGCCGTTGCGCTCCGTGAAGATGTACGGCTTCATCTTCGGGTTCCAGCGCTTGGCCTGGTGCCCGAAATGAACGCCGGCTTCCAGCAGCGCCTTGAGGCTGGCTTGACGCGACTGACCGTGCGTGCTGTTGACCGCTTCCTGCACGATGTCCTCCCATGGGACGGATGGCTGTACTTCCGCGCCGTTCAACCCGGCGACGACCGCGGCGAACGCGGCGCCCATCGCTCGGTCCCGGCGCGTGCCAAATAAAAACTCAGCGTGCGCTGAGCCATCGGACAGTATAACAGGAGCGGCTCCCACGGCGCCGAGGCAATGAACTCGCCTGCGACCCGTTCTTCGGGTCGCCGGCGAGTTGGGCGCTACTGCTGGGCGAGTTTCAGATATTGCTCGATGACGTAGCCGGATTGGCCAGTGTCAACCACGGTGACGGGCCACCAGTCGCATTGCCCCGCTTCGGAGTAGTTGCCGGTGATCTGAAGCCGGGTGCCCTGCTGGAGCAGCACGACGATGTTCGAGTCGGTCGTCGGCCCGTCGCGCAGATTGACCGAATCGGTCGTCTCGACAATCGTGCCAGGCTGGTAGACCGGCAGGTTGGCGCAGGGATTCGTCTCCGTGCCGGCCGCGGCCACTTCCGTCGGCGCGACGGTCGGCGGCGCCTCGGTCACGTTGACGACCGCCGTCGGCGCCGGCGTGGGCGGCAACGGCGTCGGCGCCAGCGCCACGGCTGTCGGGATCGGGGTGGGCAGCGGGGTCGCCTGGTTGATCGGGGTGATGCCCGCGATGACCGTCGGCGCGGCGGGCGGCTCGGCCGTGCCGCCGCCGATGAGCGACGACGCCCAGTACCAGAGGAGCCCGATCAGCAGCAAGAGGCCGATGACCGGCAAGGCGATTCGGAGGTAGTCGGTCCAGTAGCGTTCTTCGGGTTGGTAATTGATCGGTCGGTTGCCGCCGGGCGGGCGCTCGCCACGTCCCGGCTCGCGATCCGGTCCGCCCGCGCCGGCGCCGCCGCCTCCGACATTGGAACTCGCCATTACGCCCCCTCCGGCCACCGCCAGCCGCGGCCGCGGCAGAAAAATCTGGAGCGGCTGCCACGCCCGGGGCGGCGCGCCGGCCGTCGGGCTGCTGCGGTCATCGGCCGGTTCCCACGATGAACCAAGGCCGCGCGCACAGTCTAACGAATCTTCGGCGACGGGGTGGCTTTCATGCGGTCCATAGAGGCGTGGATTTCGGCACCATCCTTGTCGCCAGGCCGACGAGGGCTCGAAATGTTTGCAGGTCCGGCAACTGCAGCCCGCCACGATCGTTCCCCTGCTGCGGCCGTCCCATCTGGCCCACGGACGTGCGATCGATCAGCGCGACAAGCGCGCAGGTTTCGATGCTAGCCCTTGTCGTCGCCGCTGTCAGCCGTTTCGGCGTTCGATTCGTCCTGTTTTCCTTCCCAGGCGGTTTCCGGGCCGCCGAGGCGGCGAATGAATGTGGTGGCGCTCCGATTTTCGGCGGCGGCCGTGATCGGCACGGGATTCGAGCCGCCCGTGGCTCCGCGGTTCGATCGGCCACGATCGTCCGGCGCCGCCATTTCGAGTTGGCCTTCGTAATAGGCGCCTTCATTGATGACGAGCGAGGCGGTCGTCACCTTGCCGCGCATGCGGCAACTCGGAAGCAGTTGCAGTCGGCCGCGGCAGTTGATCTCGCCTTCGAGATCGCCGGCGACCGTCACGTTTTCCGCTTCGATATTGGCGTTGACCGTGGCTCCCTGGGCGATGAACAGCAAGCCTTGACAAACGACGGTTCCCTTGACGTCGCCTTCGATCCGAAGATCGCGATCGGAGCGAAAGGAGCCGTCGAACGTCGAATGCCGGTCGATCAGACTCAGCGCCTCGGATTGGCCATAGTCGGCTTCGCCCGGCGCCGGTTCGCTCGGCATGGTGGTGCGGATCGACATCGAATGCTTCCTCCCCGCCGCGGCGGGCGCGTCTGCAATGCCCTGGTTTCCCGGCGTGGCTAGGCGCCTGTCCGCGCCGCGCGCCGTCGAACGAGGGACGGCGTCTCCGACGTCGCCGCTTGCTCGCCGCCGCTCATCCGGAACTGACCGTTGATGACGGCGCCCTCGTGTATGACGAGCGAAGGCGAGATGACCTCGCCCTGGACGCGGCCTTGCGGCAGCACTTCGAAGCGGCCCGAGCAGCGGACCGTGCCGCGAACGACTCCCGCGACCGCCACGTTCGTCGCCGTGATGGTGGCGTTGACGTCGGCTTCTTCCGCCACGTAGACATCATCCCGCGCTTCGATCGAGCCTTCGACGCGACCGTGGACGTGAATCGAGCCGGCGCTCTGAAGATCGCCTTTCCAGGCGGTGTCGTGAGCGACGACGCTGGTCTGGCTGTCGATGGCCGGCGCGGTTGTCGTCGGCGGTTCGTCCAGTTCGAAGTTGGACCCGGCGTAACTCGCCGAGGAGCCAAATCCGCCGAGGCCGTAGTCGGCGTCGCGTTGCGAAAAGGTCGGCAAATCGGACCGTCCTGGCTGATCGCGGCGAGCGTCGTCGATTCCGCCCGCGGGCGGCTCCGCTTCGCCGTCCGTGCCGAGTTGCTGACGGAGCGCGCTGATCTGGCGCTGGAACGCATCGACCTTGTTGTCCTTGCGGAAGACCACGGTGACACCTCCTCGTCGCCCCGCCGTCCGCCAGCGGCGCGCCATCCCGTTGTGCCCAGGTGCGCCGTCGTCGCCGTCCGGGTTCCGTGATGGCGGCGCATTCACGTGAACAGCCCGCGCGTTGGGCGGGCGCGTGCCCGATCAGCAGCGATCGCCAGGCCCTCCCCCTGGCGCCGTCAGCGTGTACGTACAGTCTAGCACAGGCAACCGGAGGGGAGAAGGCACATGGCGTCCGCCGGAAACCGGCGACCTGCGCTACAGCAAGTGTACGGCTGATCTGGTTGGACGGTTTGGAAACGGCGTACGGACAGAAATCCACGGAGTGAAATGCGGTACGCCCGACAGGACTCGAACCTGTGGCCTCTTGCTCCGGAGGCAAGCGCTCTATCCACTGAGCTACGGGCGCGTAGCCGTCAGATTGTACTCGCGGCCACGTCGTTTGCCAACGCGAACGGACGACGATTG
>JAICJJ010000410.1 GCA_025928535.1 Thermomicrobiales bacterium | reverse complement strand
TGCCGCTCGTTTGCGTCGGCGGCCGGCTGTCGCCCGGAATGGCGTTCTTGTTGCAGGTGATGCCGACCCGATCGAGCAATGCTTCCGCTTTCTTGCCGCTCATGCCGATCGCGCCGACATCCACGAGCATCAGATGGTTGTCCGTGCCGCCGGAGACGATCGGCAGCCCGCTCGCCTGCTGCGCCTCGGCCAGCGTCCGGGCGTTGTCGATCACTGCCTGCGCGTAGGCGCGAAACTCCGGCCGCAGCGCTTCGCCGAACCCCACCGCCTTCCCCGCGATGACATGCATCAGCGGGCCGCCCTGCATGCCCGGAAAGATGCTGCGGTCGATCGTCTTGGCGTATTCCTCGCCGCAGAGAATCATTCCGCCCCGCGGCCCGCGCAGCGTCTTGTGCGTGGTGGTGGTCGTGACGTGGGCATGGCCGATCGGCGTCGGATGCAGCCCGGCCGCGATCAATCCGGCCGGATGAGCGATGTCGGCGAAAAGCAGCGCCCCGACTTCGTCGGCGATGGCGCGGAACCGGGCGAAATCGATCTGCCGGCTGTAGGCGCTGGCGCCGGCGATGATCGCTTTCGGCTGGACTTCTTTCGCGCGGGCCAGCACATCGTCGTAGTCGATCAAGCCGGTCGCGGCGTCGACGCCGTAAAAATGCGGCTCGAACAACTTGCCGGAGTAATTGACCGGCGAGCCGTGCGTCAGGTGCCCGCCATCGGCCAGGCTCATCGCCAGAAAACGGTCGCCGGGCTGCAAAAACGCGAGCCAGGTCGCCAGATTTGCGTTCGCCCCGGAATGCGGCTGCACGTTGGCATGTTCCGCCCCGAACAACGCTTTCGCGCGGTCGATCGCCAGCGTCTCGACCTGATCCACGAACTCGCAGCCGCCGTAATAGCGCTTCCCCGGATAGCCTTCGGCGTATTTGTTGGTCAGCACGCTGCCGACGGCGCGCAACACCGCCGCGCTGACGAAGTTTTCGGACGCGATCAATTCGATGCCGAGCCGTTGCCGCTCCTGCTCCCGCCCGATCGCTCCCGCGACCTCCGGGTCGGCTTCGATCAGCGTCGGGGCCGTCAGCATCGCGTCCACCTTTCCCATTGCCGTGACGGCCGCGCCGTCACCTCGTTGCCGCATCGCCCGCTTGGGGTGATTATGGCCAAGGCGCGGCCGGATTGCTACGTCACGAGCGGCGGGAGGACGGGAGCGACATGCGGGTGCTGGTCACGGGAGGAGCCGGATACATCGGCAGCATCGCCGTCGAGCGCCTGCTCGACCGCGGGCATCAGGCGGTCGTCATCGACGATCTGTGGCGTGGGCACGCGGCGGCGGTCGATCCGCGCGCCGTCCTCGAGGCGGTCGACCTGCGCGACCGCTCGGCAGTGAGCGTCGCCCTCAAGCGACACCGCCCCGACGCCGTGTTGCACTTCGCCGGCGCGACGCTCGTGCCCGAATCGGTCCGCGAACCGGGACTCTACTTTGACGTCAATGTCGGCGGCTCGCTCAATCTGCTCGAAGCGATGCGTGCCGCCGAAGTCGAGCGGATCGTCTTTTCGTCGACCGCGGCCGTCTACGGCGCGCCTGAGACCTTGCCGATTCGCGAAGACGCGCCGACGCGTCCGGTCAATCCGTACGGACAGTCGAAATTGGCGGTCGAGCAGATGCTGGCCGCCTATGAAACGGCCTACGGCTTCCGCTACGCCGCGTTTCGCTATTTCAACGTGGCGGGGGCGAGCGAACGGCTGGGCGAAGACCACGATCCCGAAACGCATCTGATTCCCTCGGCCCTCCTCGCCGTCCGGGGCGATCGCCCGGCTCTCGATTTGTATGGGACCGACTATCCGACGCCGGACGGCACGGCGATCCGCGACTACGTCCACGTGCTCGATCTCGCCGACGCCCACATCGCCGCGCTGGAACGGCTCGATCGTTCGCTCGGGCCAATCAACCTCGGCACGACGGCCGGGTTTTCGGTGCGCCAGGTCGTCGATGCGGTCGAAGAGGCGACTGGCCGCCCCGTCCCGGTCCGGTTGCGGCCACGCCGCGCGGGCGACCCGCCCGCGCTGCTCGCCGACAGCGCGCGGGCGCGCGAACTTCTTGATTGGGAGCCGTCGCGCTCGTCCCTGCCCGAGATGATCGGCAGCGCCTGGCGCTGGATGGAGCGATTTCCGCGCGGCTACGGCGCGGCGACGAGGTGACACCTGCCGCTCACGTCGCCACTCGTTCGCCGAATTTCCGCTCGGCGCCCGCCAGCAATCGTCTGATGTTGCTCTCGTGCTTGTGGACGATGATCGCGGTGATGAGGACGACCGCCGCCGCGACGCTCCAACTCGCCTTCCCGGCCGCCGCCATGGCGATCAACGCGAGGCTGACCACGACGCTCGCCGTCAGCGAGGCCAGCGATACATAGCGCGTCACCGCGACGATCGCGACCACGAGCGGCAATGCCAGCAACACCGCGGGAAAGAGCGCCGCCGCCGCGCCGGCGCCGGTCGCCATCCCCTTGCCGCCGCGAAACCGGATGTAGGGCGACCAGCAATGCCCCACGACCGCGGCGACAGCGACCGCCGCGACCCACCAGTCACCGAGCCCAACTCGCCGCGCCACCAGCACCGGCAGCAAGCCCTTGAGAAAATCGAGGATCAGCACCGCGACCGAAATTCGCCAGCCGAGCACACGGAGCGCGTTCGTCGCGCCGGTGCCGCCGCTGCCGTAATCGCGCAGATCAGTATGCTGGAACAGCCGCCCGAGCACGACGCCCCAGGGGATCCCGCCGAGCAGATAGGCGGCGGCGACGAACACGATGCCCATCGCCGCGCCATTCATGTCAGCGGCCCTCGTCGCGCCCGCGGAAACTCATCCGGATCGGCGTGCCGGTGAAACCGAACGTCTCGCGCAAACGGTTTTCGAGATAGCGCCGGTACGAAAAGTGAATCGCGGCCGGATCGTTGCAAAAGAAGACGAACGTCGGCGGCGAGACATCAGCCTGGGTCACGTAATAGAACTTCAGCCACTTGCCCGGCTTGCTCGGCGGCGGATGGTTGGCGACCGCTTCCCGCAACATCGCGTTCAATGCCGCCGTCGGCACGCGCCGCTGGCGTTCGTTGACGACCTGCAGCGCCGTTTCGAGCACCTGCTGCACCCGCTGACCAAATTTGGCCGAGGTGAAGACCAGCGGCGCATAGGGCATGAAATCGAGCGCCTTGCGCGCTTCGGCCCGATATTCGTCCATCGTCTGGGCCGTCTTTTCGACGAGATCCCATTTGTTGACGACGACGACCATCCCCTTCTTTTGCTCTTCGACGTAGCCGGCGATGTGCAAGTCTTGAGCGGTGAAGCCTTCGGTCGCGTCGATCACCAGCAAGACGACGTCGGCTCGTTCGATCGCGCGCATCGAGCGGATGACGCTGAATTGCTCGATCCCTTGCTCCACCCGGCCGCGACGGCGAATGCCGGCGGTGTCGACGAGGGTGATCGGCTGGCCCTCCCAGAGGAGCTCGGT
>JAICJJ010000546.1 GCA_025928535.1 Thermomicrobiales bacterium | reverse complement strand
GTCGCCGCTCGACCGGTCGAAAGATAGTAGTCATGGAACTTCAGCGCGCCTTCATGCGTGGAACTCCGCAACCAGACCGCGGGCACGCCGTACGATTCGGCGACGATGATGCCGTGCAGTGAACTCGATACGATCGTTTCGCACTTGGTGATTCGATCGACCACGTCCCGCCAGTCCTGCCCCACGTCGATGAAGGTTCGATCGGCATACACCGCCCGCTCCTTCAGATGGGGAACGAGACCTATTCCCTTCGTTTTGCGAATCGAACCGCGGTAGACGTGCGGCAAGAGGATCGCCGGATCGCCGAATACCTCGGGACACGGGATGCCGGCGGTCAACATGGCGTCCCGCGAGAGTGGTCCACGGATCGCCAGGATGTCGATGTCGGGCGGCGAATCCATTGGCTTGAGATAACGGTGGAAGGCCCAGGGGTGCATTCCCGAACCCCAGACCGTGTCGCCGGATCGAGCGTAGTGCAGGATCGATCCGACCGCCAGGAGCTTTGGGGATCGCTCCTTCTCGACATGCCTGACCGGCCGGCCGGAGGCCCACTCGGTGACCGACTGCGAGAGTGCGTCGCCGAAGTTCGGCGCGTCTCGCCACCAATAGAGATCGACGACGCTCACGATGCGAACTGGCTGGGATCGAAACGGCGGAAATCCGAAGGATCCGAACCAAGGGATCGTAGAGAACCACCGCGCCAGCCGTGGCGCGACCGCGCCGGCACGAGCGAGACATCCAGGTTTTCGAGCGTGCGCACGCGGTTCCCCCACCACAATTCAGCCGCGAAGTTGAGAACTCAGGGACACAGTATAGGCAACGAGGAGGCGGCATGCGTGCCGCGCCGCGCCCGCTGGGCGATCGCCCGGCGAACCGGCGCCGATCGACGCCGGTGCATCACAATTACCACGGACCCGGCTCGCGCCCGGGTCGAGGATCGCCGTTCATGGCTCAACCATTCGTCGCCAATGATCTCTATGCCCAAGCCGCCCCGCCGGCTCCGGTCGAACGCGCCGGGGCGACGCGCCAGGAAGAATCGCACCCGGCGTTGCGGTTGCCGCTGCTCTACAAGGTGCTGGTCGCCAACGTCTCGATCGTCGTCCTCGGCGCCGTCTGCGGCACCTGGCTGACGATCGTCGTCACCCGCTCGCCGTCGGAGATGACCGGCATCCCGCTCGCCGCCGTCTTCGCCGCGGCCGGCGTCGTCCTCAGCGTCGCCGTCAATTTCCTGGTCTTGCGCGCCGCGTTTCGGCCGTTGCTCGCCCTCGAAAAGGTGGCCGAAGCGGTCCGGGCCGGCGATCTGACCGCGCGGGCGGCGCCGCTGCCGCCGGGCGATCCACAGGTGTCGCACCTGGCGATGGTCTTCAATCAGACGCTCGACCAACTGGAGCGGGATCAGACGCAACTCCGCTCGGTCGCCTCGCAAGTCATCGCCGCGCAGGAAGAAGAACGCAAGCGCGTCTCCCGCGAATTGCACGACGACACCGCCCAGGTCCTCTTCGCCCAGTTGCTGCGCGTGACCGCCCTGAAAGGCTCCGATCAACCGGAGGTGCAGCGTCTGTCGGAGCAACTGGAGCAGATGACGGCCGACGCATTGGAAGGCGTTCGCCGCCTGGCGCTGGAATTGCGGCCGCCGGCGCTCGACGATCTCGGGTTGCCGGCGGCGGTCGCCGATCTGGCCCAGCGCATTGGCGAGCAACTCGACATTCCGGTCGAATTCGAGGCCCGGGGCGCGCGCGGCCGTCTGCCGGAAGAAGTCGAACTGGTCCTCTACCGGGTGGCGCAGGAAGCGCTGATCAACGCCGCCAAGCACGCCGCCGCGACCCGGATCGCGATCGATCTCGACCGGACCGCGACGGACGTCACCCTCTCCGTGCATGACGACGGATGCGGCTTCGACGCCGGCTTGCCGGCTCGGCCGGGCGGTCCCGGGCTCGGCCTGTTCGGCATGGCCGAGCGGGTGGCGCTGGTGGGCGGCCGCTTCGCGATCTGGACACGGCCGAACTGCGGCACGGAGGTGTTCGCCTTCATTCCCTTGCCGCCGCCGCCGACGCCGCCCGAGCCGGCGACTGGAACGCGCGCGCATGGAAAGCGGCGGCGATGACGGTCCACTCCCCCGACGGCGCGTCGCCGATCCGGATCTTGCTGGCCGACGACCATGGCGTCGTTCGGGCCGGGTTGCGCGCCTTGCTCGACGCCCAACCCGACATGCAGGTGGTGGCGGAAGCGGAAGACGGGCCGCGGGCGGTCGAATTGACGCGGCGGTACGAACCGGCCATTGTCGTCGCCGATTTGTCGATGCCGGGGGGCGGCCTGGAGACGATCCGCGAAATCACCGCCCTCGGCTTGCCGAGCCGGGTGTTGGTGCTGACCGTCCACGCCGAAGAACGCTACCT
>JAICJJ010000383.1 GCA_025928535.1 Thermomicrobiales bacterium | reverse complement strand
TCACGTCGACGCTATACGGGCGTCACCAGTTCTCGTAACAAAAAACCACGTTACGGGTGCGCCGCGCTCCCGTGTTCGGGCGGCGCTCGCCATCGCCTCGCGCAATTGGCGCCACTCAGGTCGATGCCAGGTCCCGGGACGCGCGATCGTCTAGAATCATGCGTCGATTCATCGCTCCAATCGATCGCAAATCACGGCGCCAGGAGGACCGCGGTGGAAGCGCAGTCGTTCGATCGGATCACGCGCCGGCTCGTTCACGCATCCAGCCGCCGCGGCATCGTCCTCGGAACGGCCGTCGCCGCGCTTGGCGCCATGGAGTCCGCGGACGCGGGCGCCATCGCCGCCGGCTGCGCTCCCGATGGCAGCCACTGCGGGAAAGCAGGCGATCTGGCCTGTTGCTCCGGTTGGTGCAAGCGCAAGAAAGGCTCCCGCAAGCAAATCTGCCACGCCGCCCCCAATCAAGGCGTCTGCACGATCGAAGACAACCGCTGCGCGGGCGACACGACCGCCTGCGGCACGGGTCTCGGCGGCGCTTGCCAGTGCTATTTGACGCTGGCCGGGCACAGTTTTTGCGGCAACAACCAGTACTTCTGCCTCGCCTCGGGTCCGTGCGCGTCGGATGCCGATTGCGCTGTCGGGTTGGCCGGAACGTCGTGCGTCCGGGGCGGCGGCGAGTGCAGCGACACGCCGGGCGATTCATGCTCCGTCAGTTTTTGCGTTGGCCCCTGCCAGCATCCTTCCTGAGTGCGGACGAGCACAGCCGCCGGCGATTCCGAACGAAATGAGGCGTCCGTCCGCGTCCTGTCGCGATATGTTCGCCGCAATGACGGATTCCTCCTTCGTCGGAATGACGGAGTCGGAATGACGGAGTCGGCACATCGACGCTGGCGCGCCAGTCGGCGCCCGGCGTGACGCCGCCGGAGCCGGGTCGAACCGGCCGTTCGGCCGTTCGCGACCGCTCCGCTCACTTCGATGCTCCGTGCTACGATGAACCGTAAACCTTCGGCATGGATGACGAAGCGACCATGGGCGGCCATTTTCTCAGCATGGACGAAGCATCGCCCCGAAGCCCGCACCGGGAGATGGCGTCGTCCGCGGCGAGTTGCGGGCTCTTGCCGCTCGACGCGCTGCCGCACGCGGCGTTGCTGATCGATGCGGATGGCCGCTGGCTCGACGCCAACGCGCGCGCCGCCGCGCTCCTCGGGCGCGAGCGCGCCCATTTGATCGGCGCGCCGATCGGCGATGTCATCGACCCCTGGCCGTGGCCTAGCGGCTGTTGGACACCGGCCAATCTGCGGCGCCCGGATGGCGCCCACATCCCGATCGAAGCATGGCTCACCTCGTTCGCCGATGGCGCCGCGACATCGGTCGTCGCGCTCTTCGTGCGGGCGGTCGAACAGTTCGCCAACGGCAAGGAGACGAACGGAGCCATCGATGCCCCGCGTCCATCCTACGGCGTGGCGACGACGAGACGCGATGCGATGGCGCTGGGAGCGAGCGAAGCGCGGTTTCGGGCGGCGTTCGCCGATGCCCCGATCGGGATGGCGCTGACGACGCCCGACGGCCGCTTCGTCCAGGTCAACCGCGCCCTCTGCGAGATCGTCGGCTATGGGGCGGACGACCTCCTCGCGACGACGATCCAGCATCTGACCCACCCCGACGATCTGGCGATCGACCGCGATCAGGTCGAACGCTTGCTGAGCGGCGAAAGCGGCGCCTACCAGATCGAAAAACGCTACATCCATCGGAGCGGTCGGATCGTCCAGGGACGCCTGAGCGCGTCGCTCGTGCGGGGCGAGGCGGGACACCCGCTCTATTTCGTCTCCCAGATTCAGGATGTCACGCCGTACAAGGCGGCCGGCGCGGCGCTGCGGGCGAGCGAAGCGCGGTTTCGAGCGGCGTTCGCCGACGCCCCGATCGGCATGGCGCTGACGACGCCCGACGGCCGCTTCGTCCAGGTCAACCGCGCCCTCTGCGCGATCGTCGGCCATGCCGAAGCAGACTTGCGGACGATGACGTTCGCCGACGTCACCCACCCCGACGACCGCCGCGCCGACCGCGAGCGGATCGAGCGGTTGCTGGCGGGCGAGGCGAACGCCTATCAACTCGAAACGCGGTATCTCCGCGGCGACGGCCGGCCGGTCTGGGTCGAATTCAGCGCCTCCGTCGTCCGCGACGAAACGGGGCAGCCGCTCCACATCGTTTCCCAGATTCAGGACGTCACCGCTCGCAAACAGGCGGACGCCGACTTGCGGGCAGCGAAAGAAGCGGCGGAAGAAGCCAGCCACCTCAAGAGCCAGTTTCTGGCGACGATGAGCCACGAATTGCGCACTCCGCTGCAATCGATCATCGGCTACGCCGATCTCCTGCTGCAAGGCATGGACGGGCCCCTCTCCGCCGATCAGGTGGACGATGTGGCGTCGATCGAGCGGGGCGCGCGGCGGCTGCTCGAATTGATCAACGACGTGCTCGATCTGTCACGGATCGAAGCGGGGCAACTTCAACTCGTGCCCGAAACAGTCGATCTGGCCGCCATCGTCGAACAGACGTTGGCCGATGTTCGGCTCCCGGCCGCCGCCAAGCGGCTTTCCATGGTCGTCTCCCTGCCATCCGATCTGCCGCCGCTCCAGGCCGATCCGGTCCGGCTCCGGCAGATTCTCCTCAACCTGGTCGGCAACGCCGTCAAGTTCACTTCGGAAGGCGGCGTCACCGTCTCGGCGCGCCGCGCCGAAGGCGGCGTCGAAATCGTCGTGGTCGACACCGGCATCGGCATCGCCCCGGAGGCGCTGCCGCACATCTTCGATGAGTTCCGACAGGCCGACGGCAGCATGACGAGGCGCTACGGGGGATCGGGATTGGGGCTCGCCATCGCTGCCCGTTTGGTCCGGCTGCATCGCGGCGCGATCGGGGTCGAAAGCGCGCTCGGCGTCGGTTCCACATTCACGGTCACCCTGCCGAACCACGCCGCAGCGACGATTGCCGGATAAGCCCGGCCCACCTCGCCGTTCCGTCCGCACGCGTTTTCGTCCCCGATCCCGATCTCGTCGTCGTTTGCCGCCAGTCCGGGCGCGCCTTTCGCCGAGTGTGTTTGTCGGCATGCGCAGCCGGAATGGCTCATGTGGAATCGCTGATGACCATGACGCGGCCGGGCGGAGGACCGCCGCGAAGAACCGGATTGCATATCTTCTTGACAAAGGTAGAACTTGCTGATATCATAATGAATGAAAGGGGTGGAGCGTTTCCACCTAATTTATCGTGCATGTTTTACAAAGGAGCACCAAGATGATGCGCTGGACGCCAGAGAACGTGACCGAGTCGACCGAAGCGACGGAGCCGAGCTCGGTGCAATATCTGCTCGACGCGGTCCTCGTCACCCTCGGCCGTCTCAACACCCGCTCGTTGCTCTTGATGGTCCTCCTGGCGCTGGTCGTGGCGACGCTGGTGTTCGGCCTGTCGACTCAGGATTCGATGGCGCAACTCCGCTGGTGCCCCAAGTGCTAATTGGGCGACCCACGCCCACGACCGCAGCCGCCTGGCGGCGCGGCGCGATCGCGCCGCCGCCGCGGTTCCTCTGACCGCACGCGGGAGGCGTCCTGGCTTCGCCGGCGCCTCCGCGGCCTCCTTCCTCCCCTCCACGCCATCGCCTCGGCGCCCGTCGAGCACATCGCCAATGCCGTCGCCCCGGCCTTCGCCGCCGGGCGTGGCGCGTTGCCGCTTGGACATCACGCTTCTACCGCGCTACTATGCCGACCAACGGTGACCCGCCGCCGGCGTGGTCCC
>JAICJJ010000641.1 GCA_025928535.1 Thermomicrobiales bacterium | reverse complement strand
TCCATTCATGACCAATACCTATCACTCACGCGGCGCCAGCCCGGCCGGCCGGCGACCCGGCGGCCCAAGCAAAGGGCGCGGCAAGGGCGGCAAAGGGGGCAAGGGCCGCGGCGGCGCCCGCACGGTCGCCTTGCGGCGAACGCCGCCGGCCGTGCGCGAGCCGGTGACGCTGCCTTCGGTGCTGACCGTCGCCGATCTGGCCGAACAGTTGCAGACGACTGGCATCGAGATCATCAAAGAATTGATGAAGCTCGGGATGATGGCCAACCTGAATCAGCAAATCGATTATGAGACGGCCCATACGGTTGCCACCGCGCTCGGTTGGGAAACGCACGAAGAAGTGCCCGAGGTCGTCCAGCAGGCGGTCGCCGACTTCGAAAGCCGGCGGATCGAAGCCGAGCACGATCCGAACGCGACGGCGCGCCCGCCGGTCGTGACGATCATGGGGCACGTCGACCACGGCAAGACGAAGTTGCTCGACTCCATCCGCTCCGCCAACGTCGCGGAAGGCGAAGTCGGCGGCATCACTCAGCACATCGGCGCCTATCAGATCGACACGCACGGCCGCAAGATCACCTTTCTCGACACGCCCGGCCACGAAGCGTTCACGGCGATGCGCGCCCGGGGCGCGCAGGCGACCGACGTGGCGGTGCTGGTCGTCGCCGCCGACGACGGCGTGATGCCGACGACGCGGGACGCGGTCGCCCACATCAAATCGGCGCAGGTGCCGATGGTGGTGGCGATCAACAAGATCGACCTGCCGGCGGCCAACCCGGATCGGGTCAAGCAGCAGTTGAGCGAGATCGAGGTGATGCCGGAAGAATGGGGCGGCGACGTTCCGTTCGTCGAGGTGTCGGCCCGCGAAAAACTCGGGCTGGAAGAATTGCTCGATGTCATCCTGCTCGTCGCCGACGTCAACGAACTGAAGGCGAATGCCCACAAGTCGGCTTCGGGCGCGGTGATCGAAGCGAAGGTCGATCGCAACCGCGGTCCGGTCGCGACGGTGCTGGTGCAAAGCGGCACGCTCAACCTGAAAGACGTCGTCGTCGCCGGTTCGTCCTGGGGACGGATCAAGGCGATGTTCGACGATCACGGCAAGCGGGTGCGCCGGGCCGAGCCGAGCACGCCGGTCGAGATTCTCGGCTTGCTCGACGTGCCGCAGGCGGGCGACGCCTTCCAGGTGTTCGAAGACGAGCGCGCCGCGCGCGAACTGGCCGAAACGCGGCAGGCGATGCGGCGGGCCGAATCGCTGGCCGACCGGTCGTGCAAGTTGACCGATCTGTCGCATCAGATTCAGGAAGGCGGCGTCGCCGAACTCGGCATCATCCTGAAGGCGGACGTCCAGGGCTCGCTCGGCGCGATTCAGAACGCCTTGCTGAAGTTGAACGACGAGGCGCCGGAAGGCGTGCGCCTGAGCATCACCTACGCCGGCGCGGGCGCGATCACCGAATCGGACGTCAGCCTGGCGACGGCGACGCACAGCATCATCATCGGCTTCAACGTCCGGCCGGACGTGGCGGCCAAGCGGGCGGCGGACGCCAACGGCATCGACATCCGCTTCTACAACATCATCTAC
>JAICJJ010000021.1 GCA_025928535.1 Thermomicrobiales bacterium | reverse complement strand
TCCGCCGTGAACAGGCCGCGAAGCAGCGCCGCTTGACTTGGGCGATCGAGATCAAACACGTGGTCGGTGAATCGCTTCTCGGAAGCACCCTGATCGAGGACCGCGTATCGCGCCATCAACGCACGAACCGGCGCCGCGGAGGTGCCCACTCGCAATGCTGTCGGCGTCTCGATGACCGACTTCGCCCTCCGCGCTCTGCCGTCACGGTCCACGGCCGAGATGCTGTCCAACGTTGCCGCGACACGATTGGCGAGCACCGATTCAGACTTGCCCAGCGTGATGAAGATCTGTCCCTGGCGGCCCGTCTGGCAACCGTCGCCGACGGCCAGACCGATCGCTTCGGCCGCTTCGTGTCCTAAAGTGCGGCGACCGAAGCCGGCGCCGCGTAGTTGAACTCGGTCGCTCGGCTGCAGTTCGTTTGCCGGGACATCCCCCCGATTGATGGTGAAGACCCGATGATCAGCCGTCAACCGCAGCGTGTACCC
Organism: Thermomicrobiales bacterium; assembly: GCA_025928535.1. Lineage (GTDB taxonomy): Bacteria > Chloroflexota > Chloroflexia > Thermomicrobiales > UBA6265 > JAICJJ01. The sequence continues at coordinate 12,633 of JAICJJ010000021.1, read as the reverse complement.
GGCATGTGTGCGCAAGCGATAGACTGATTTGATGCCTGTCGGAAAGACGCGTGTCACCAATGACGGCTGTCCGTCGCTGCCGATCACTTCGGCGGTTCCGCCGACGAGGTCCTCGATGCGGCGATAGCCTGTCGTCGTCGCAACCAGAGTATCGCCCGTGACGCACGGATTGCTGCCATAGATCCGGCCACCGGCCGGCGACGTGTGCCATTCGTTGATGGTCGTGTCGAACTGGAGGCCGGGGTCGGCGCAACTCCACGCTGCTGCGGCGATCCGCTGCCAGAGGTCGCGCGCCCGCAACGTCTTGCTGACGTGCGTTGGGTCGGTCCGCCAGCGGAGCGACCAATCCGAGTCGCGTTCGACGGCGTCGAGGAAGGCGTGCGAGACGCGAACCGAGTTGTTGGAATTCTGGCCGGAGACGGTCGCGTAGGCGTCGCCGTTGAAATCGCTCGGATAGCCGGCGGCGATGAGGGCGGCGACCTTTTTCTCTTCGTCCATCTTCCAGTCGATGAATTTTTCGATGTCGGGGTGATCGATGTCGACGATCACCATCTTGGCCGCGCGGCGAGTGGTGCCGCCGCTCTTGATCGCGCCCGCCGCCCGGTCGCCGACGCGCAGGAAACTCATCAGCCCCGACGACGTGCCGCCGCCGGACAGCGGCTCGCCTTCACCCCGAATGGCCGAAAAGTTGGTGCCGGTGCCCGAGCCATATTTGAAGATGCGCGCTTCGCGCACCCAGAGGTCCATCAGCCCGCCCGGTTCGACCAGCGCATCGTTGACGCTCTGGATGAAGCACGCGTGGGGCTGAGGGCGGGTGTAGGCGTCGGCGCTGGCCTTGACCTGATTGTCGGCGGGATCGACGTAAAGATGGCCTTGCGCCGGGCCCGTGATGCCGTATGCCCAAGCCAGTCCGGTGTTGAACCATTGTGGCGAATTGGGCGCGGCCATCTGGTTGACGAGCATGTGGACCAGTTCGTCGTAGAACGTCTGCGCGTCGTCGGCTGAGGCGAAGTAGCCGTTGGTTTCGCCCCACCAGCGCCAGCAGCCGGCCAGGCGGTGGATCACCTGCCGGGCCGAACGTTCCGGCCCGAGTTGTGGTCGGCCCTGCTCGTCGAGGAGCGGCGTTCCGTCGGCGGCGGTCTGCGGCACGCCCGCCTTGCGGAAATATTTCGAGACCATGATGTCGGCCGCGACCTGCGACCACGACGCGGGAACCTCGGCGTCGGCCATTTCGAACACGACCGAGCCGTCCGGATTGGAGATCCGGCTCGTCTTGCGCGTCCACGCCACCGAGGAGAACGGATCGCCGCCCGCCCTGGTGAACATCCGGCGGATGGCGACGCCGTCCGCGCGGTTCGGCGCCATCGGCGAATCGGCATGGGGTCGGTCGTGTTCGCTCATGTCGGTCCCGTTCCAACGCATGGACCCGCAGGTCCGCGATTCGCCGGGAGACGCCCCGGCTTGCGTTCATCGCCTCGCGTCGCTCGGGCCGCGCGGCAGGCGCCAGTGGATCGTTGCGCCGTGATGTCTCCGGCGATTGCCGCCGTGTCCGCCACAGACCGGCGCGAGGAGCCAGTCGTGGCCGCCAAGTCCGGGGTAACGCAACATGTAGTATACCATTCGTTGCGAGAGGCACAAGATGTGCCAAAATGTCGCCAAACGGCGCAAACGCGGAGACTGGCGCGGGAGTGTGTACGTACATCCTATCATGGCCTCGTGGCCAGTGTGTCAAGCGTTGCGATGACCAGCCAGGAATGATGCGATCGGCGTGGAATCGATTGCCGCCACGCTCACGCGGCGTCGGCCGAGGTCCAGGCGATGCGACGGCGATAGCGATCGAGCAGGCGCATCGCCGGGGCGCCGACGGCGGCGATCAACAGGGCGTTGCCGAGGGCGCGGAAGAGATCGTAGGTGAAGGACGTGGCGAGGTAGTAGGCGCCATAGCGCCGCAACGACTCGGCGAGCGTCAGCCCTGGATTCCAGTAGAGCCCGGCATCCGCTTGCAGACCGGGCGCGATGAATGGCCAGGCGTAGAGATTGAGCATGGCCCCGAACAGGAATCCCCAGACGACGCCAAGCCCAGCCAACGCCGCGACGCGCCAGCGCAATTTCCAGGCGCGAGGAACGAGCGAACCCGAGAGGCCGATCCAGCCGGCGCCCAGCATTTGATACGGCAGCCAGGGTCCGATGCCGCCGGTCAGCGCCGCCGAGGCGAGGATGGTCAGGCACCCCATCAAATAGCCGAAACAGCCGCCGAACACGCCGCCCGCGATCAGGATCAACGCGAAAATGGGCGAGGCACCGGCGAAGGATGGGATCAACCGGAGCGTGGCGTCGATCGCGACGAGCGTCGCCAGCAATGAAATCCGTTTGCCGGCGCCATCGCCGTTCAGCAGCGCGTCGGCTTGATCGGACACGGCGAGCGCGACCGACAGCGCCGCGACGATGCCGAGGATCAACGGCGCCAGCGGCGCCCGGGCCGCTTCGGCGTTTTGGCCGCCAATCGCCGGAAAGATGAACGGATAGAAAAACGCCGCGCCGCCGGCGACGACGCTGGCCACGATCAGGGTGCCGCCGCTGGTCCGACGCGACCCGAATGGTATCCGGCGTCTTTCGGAGCCGCCATCCGCGGCAGGTGGACGCATGGGCACTATGACCAATGCCAGAATTTGTAGTCGTGAATTATCATGCGCGCAGTCGGCCAATCTTGTGCATTGTGACCGGTTCGACGAGAAGCGATTCGGGTCATGGCTGAAGGGACGGCACGGTCCTTGTCCTGGGAGAGCCTCATCGGATGCACGACATCGTTTTGAGCGATCTCCTGGCTTGGGAGCCGCGGCTTGCGTGCGTCGCTGCGCCGTCGCCGAACTGGCGCGATCGCGAAGTGAGTTGGGCGGTCATCGCGCGCGCCGGCGCGCCGATGCTGCCGCCGTTGCGTGGCGGTGAGATCGTCATTTTGCCGCAGAGCGCGTTCGCGTGGAGCGGTGAAACGCTCGAGGCGTTGCTGCGCGATCTGGAGCCGCACGAACCGGCCGCGGTGGTCGTCGATCACGGCGTTCGCCCCGCCTTGGACATGGCCAATCCGCCGTTGCCCGTGCTGGCGATGCCGGGCGTCAGCCTCACCGGGGAACTGGAATCGTCGCTGAACCGGCTCCTGACGGAGCGGCGCGGGGAACTTTATCGCGCGGGCACCGAATTTGGTCGGACGCTGACCGCCCTGTCGAGCCGCGGTGCGGACGTCTCCAGGCTCGTCGCGGCGGCCGCGACGACGATCGGTCTGCCGATCGCCGTACTCGATCGCGCCGACCGAACGCTCGCGCGCTCCGGCTTTGGGGCGGAGGGAACGGCAGCGACAGATGCGGTGGCGATTGTCCGGTCGTTGACGGACGGCTGCCGGGTGGTCATCGGTCCGCCGCCATCCGAGCGGCAGGCGCTCGCGCGGCTGGTCGCCGATCGGATCGTCGTCGCCCTGAACGACGCGTTGATCCGCAACGCCGATCTGCGGCCGCGCGGTGCCGCACGCGCTCAGGCGATCGCCGACTTGCTTGCGGCGGGCGAATCGCGCGGCCAACGCGGCCTCGAAGCGGATGCCCTGCGGATCGGGTTGCCGATCGCGGCCGACTATCGGGTCGTCCTGGCGCGCGCCGACGGTTCCGGCGGCGAGCGGCCGCAATGGCGCCAAACGACGACCGCCGTCCACGACGCCGGCCAAATGGATGGGGCCAATGCCGTTCTGATCGAGTGTCAGGGGCGAGACGCTGATGTCCTGCCGGATTCGGCGTCAGAAGCGTCAACCGGCCATGTGGCAATCTCAGGCGTGGCTCACGGCGTCGGCGCCATCCCGGAAGCCGTGCGACAGGCTCGGTTCGTCGATCAATTGCTCGCCGCCGGCGCCGCGCCGGGGCCGATCGCCCGGTTCGATCGGCTGGACGACATGCAGGCGTTTCGGCTGCTGTATGAACTCCGGGATTCAGATGCGGCGCGACAGTATGCGCGCGACGCCCTCGGAGCGTTGCCCAAATGCGACCGACGCGGCGAACTGCGCAAGACGCTGCTGGCATTTCTTGCCGCCGGCGGATCGCACGTCGAAGCGGCGCGGCGGCTCGGCGTCCATCGCAATACGCTGTCGTATCGGCTGCGCCAGATCGACCGGGCGGTCGGGCGCGATTCAAGCGATCCTGCGGTTCGCCTTACACTTCATCTCGCGCTGCTGGTGGATGCATTGCCGGCGCAATCGGCCGGAACCGGTTCACGACCGCCGACAGCCGGTGCCGACCGACCGACGGGAGCGGATTTCGTTGACAATCGATGATCAAGGCGGCGCGGATCGACTCGCCGACGTATTGGCGATCGACGTCCCGATCTGGGAGGAGATCATGGCGCATTTGCGCCATGCATTGCCCAACGAGGGCGTCGGCTTGCTGGCGACCGACGCTGACGCGGGCGTTCGCCGGGCGATGCGTTTTTTCCCGGGCAGGAATATCGACGCATCGCCAACCCGGTTTACAATGGAGCCGCGTGAAGTACTGGAAGCCTTCGACGCGATTCGGGCGGCGGGTTGGGCGTTGGGCGCCATTGTCCATTCACATCCAGCGACCGCTCCGGCGCCCTCGGCGACGGACGCCCGGGAGGCGCACTATCCGGATGCCTATCTCTTGATCGTCAGTTTCGCGCAGACCGCCGCCCTCGCGCGCGCCTGGAAAAGCATTGCACCCTTCGATGGACAGCCCAGCGGGTTCGCCGAAATTCGGCTGGAGGTTCGCCGTTGACCGCTCTGGCCTTCCACTCGTTCACCAGCGCCGGAGACGCCGCATGATGGACGATTTGCCGACGGGACCATCGTCATCGCTGGCGACACGATCCGAAGATGCCCAACTTGTACGCCAACTCGCGTCGTTTCCCGATCATCTGCGTCAGCGCCTCGGCAGCCTTTCCAACGATGTCTTGCGCCGCCCGGCGCGCGATGGCGGCTGGAGTGTGCTCGAAAATCTTTGTCATGAGCGCGATTGGGAGGAGATCTTTCTCGCTCGCTTGCGGGCGGTCTTGACGGAGGATCGGCCGGACCTGCCCGCGTTCGACGATTCCCTGTGGGAAATCGAGCGAAATTACTGCGCCCAGGAGCCGCACCGGGTGCTCGATCAGTTCACGACGTTGCGGCGAGAGTTCATCGCGGCGGTGCACGCGGCGCCGCCCGAAGCCTGGGATCGCGTCGGCATCCATGGGCAGCATGGGCCGATCGACGTTCGCTGGATCGTGCGCCACCTGTGGGAGCACGATCGCGAACACGAAAAGCAGATCCGCGACACATTGAGTTGACACGCGCTTGGACGCCGGTTGAGCGAATCGGCGCCCCGGCGTATGCTGCGGTTCGAACGACCGGAATTGCGGGAGCGACGATGAGCCACGGGAACCAGAACGCGACGACGCCGGGCGACACGCCCGTCGGGGCGATGACCAACGACGAATTGATCATCCGCCTCCTCTTCACGATCAACCATTTGTCGCGCTGGCTGACGCCGATCCACACCGATTGGCGGCTGGAAAATTCGCCCCGCCGGAACGAGCCGTCGGTCAAGCAACTCCTGATCGAGTTGCGCGACCACGAAATGGACGTCTTTCCCCGGCTTTACGCCATCGCGACCCAGGACCGCCCGAACCTCGACGCATTGCCGCCATTTCGCCGCACCCGCGAAGAAGAAATGTGGGATCACCAGGCCGCGGTCCTGTCGATCATGTCGCAATTTCGCCGCATTCGGCAAAGCACGACTTCCCTCCTGCGAAGCCAGCCGAACGACACCTGGGGGCGCGACGGGATCAGTCGGGAACGAGGCGACGCCACCATCCGGCAAATCGCCAACGACCTGGCGCGACACGACACCGAAATGCTGGCGCGCATCGATCGGGCGCTCGATCTGACCGGCGCCCGTGAGGGGATCGCGGCGGTGTCGCGGGCCGATCTCGGCGATCTCCTGAAGTTGCCCGTCTGACCGGACCGTCGAGGTGACGATGGACCTGGAACCGCCGGAGGGGATGTCCGCGGGCAAACTGGGCCGCGAGTTTTTCGCGGCCATCGACGCGCGCGATCCGCGGCGTCTGCGCGCGGCGCTGGCCAATCACGCGTCGTTTCGCGCCTTGCCGCATGCCGATGTCGTCCGCCCGGCCGACGAAATCGTCGCCTATTTCGGCGGCGTCGTGTCGTCCTATCCGACCGCTCGCTGGGAAGTGACCGACGTGATCGAAGATGGCGACCGGGCGGCGGTCCAATTCATCATTCGGGAATTCGCGCCGCAACTCGGACGCGAACTGATCTCCGAACAACTCGCGATTTTCCGCACAAGCGACAACCGGATCGTCAGCGTGGTCGGCTACTACGACTCGGCCGAATTTCGGCGGTTGTTCTGGGACGAGAGTTTGCCGTAAAGCCAGGACCACCGCCTGCACTCACCGCATAGGCGGTGGGTCGCCGAGGGCGAGCAGCGACGGCCGAATCGCGGCGTACAATGGCGGGCATGCGTCAAGCCGGCCTCGCCAGCGGTCTCGAATCGGAGAACTCGACTCATGAGCCAGTCAACGATGGAGACGGCGGCGTCGGCCGGACTCGCCGATGTTGACCCGGCGGCCGAACGGCATGACGGAATCGGCGATTTCGACGACCGTCTCCACAATGCCCTGGCGCAAGAGCGGCTCGCCGGCAACCTGACGCGATTTCAGCAATCATGGCGCGCGGCGCGGGGCGCGGCGTTCGCCGACGCTCCGTTCGACGCGCTGCGCGCGGAATTGAAAGCCGCCAAGACGAATGTGACGGCCGATCTCGATCGGTTCCTCGACCAATTCCAGGACGCTGCCGAAGGCGCGGGCGCGACCGTGCACCGGGCGGCGAACGCCGCGGAGGCCAACCGGATCATTCGCGATCTGGCGGTTGCCCGGGGGGTGACCCTGGTCGCGAAGTCGAAGTCGATGGTCAGTGAAGAGATCGAACTGAATCACGCCCTCGGAGACAGCGACATCGCCGCCGTCGAAACCGATCTGGGCGAATGGATCGTGCAGCAGCGGGGCGAGCGGCCGAGCCACATGGTGATGCCGGCGGTTCATCTGTCCCGACAGGAAGTGGGGCAGGTCGTCGGCGACGCGCTCGACCGCGAGGTGTCGCGGGACGACATCGGCGAACAGGTGCGGGCGGCCCGCGGGGCGATTCGGGAGACCTTTTTTCGCGCCGGGATGGGCGTCACCGGGGCGAATGCGCTGATCGCGGAAACCGGCACGGTGATGATGGCGACCAACGAGGGCAACGGCCGATTGTGCGCCAGCGTGCCGCCGGTGCATGTCGTGCTGGCCGGCATCGAAAAACTGGTTCCGACCTTCGAAGACGCGATGACGCAATTGCGGCTTCTGGCGCGATCGGGCACCGGGCAGCGCATCACCACCTACACGACGTTCATGACCGGGCCAGCCCCGGGGCACGAACTGCATATCGTGCTGCTCGACAACGGCCGCCGGGCGATGGCGGCGCGACCGGAATTCGAGGAAGCGCTGCACTGCATTCGCTGCGCCGCCTGCGCCAACGTCTGTCCGCCCTACCGGGAGGTTGGCGGGCATGTCTTCGGCTACATCTACACCGGAGCGATCGGACTGGTCGTGACGCCGTTCCTCAACGGGCTCGACGCCGGCGCCGGACCGCAAAGCCTCTGCCTTTCGTGCAACGCCTGTGAGATGGTGTGCCCGGTCGGGATTCCGTTGCCGCGGCAAATTCTCGATGTGCGGCAGATGGTCGTCGAGCGGAAAGGACTGTCTCCGGTCAAGCGCGTCGTGCTCGGCGCCTACAGCCGGCCGAAGACGTCCGACCTCCTGCTCAAGATCGGGCGGCGGATGCAGCGGCCGATCACGCATGGCTCGCGCTTCGTCCGCGCCCGCAACGCGCCGATCTTGCGGCGTCAGACGCGCTGGCGGTCGTTGCCGGCGCTGGCGGATCGACCGCTGCATGTCCGCATTCCCGCCGGACGTGCGCTTGCGCCGTTTGCGCCGATCGTGCCGAATCGGGCCGCCGGCATGACCGTCGCGTTGTTCCCCGGGTGCATGACCGACCAACTCTATCCGGACCAGGGCGAAGCGGTCGTGACCGTCTTGCGGCGTCTGGGCGTCGCCGTCGCGTTGCCCGCGGGGCTTCATTGTTGCGGCTTGCCGGCCTACAACTCCGGCGACATCCGCCACGCGAAGTGGATGGCGCGCCAGACGATCCGGACGCTGGAGCGGTGCGAGGCGGATTGGGTGGTTTCGGGCAGCGCCAGTTGCACGGCGACGATGTTGCAGGATTATGCGCATCTGTTCCGGCATGAGCTAGCGTGGGCGCGGCGGGCGGCGGCATTGTCGCGGCGCGTGATCGACTTCACGTCGTTTCTCGATCGGGTCGCGGCGCTGCCGGATGGGAGTCTGGCCGATGGGCCGCGGCAAACGCTCGCTTACCACGATTCGTGTCAAGGCATGAACGCGCTGGGGTTGCGGCCGGAACCGCGCCGGATCTTGCGGGACGTGTTGGGCCATGACGTGCGCGACTTGCGGGAGCCGATCTGCTGCGGATTCGGGGGCTCGTTTTCGTTTCAGTATCCCGAGGTGGCGCGGCGATTGATGGTGAGCAAGCTCGACGACGCCGAGGCGACGGGCGCGCCACTGCTGGTCACCGACAATCAGGGCTGCATCATGCATTTGCGCGGCGGCTGCGACGCGGAACACCGACCGCTGGCGGTGCGCCATCTCGCCGAACTCGTCGCCGAGCGCATCGAAGGGTACGTTGCGCGTCGGGCCGATGGCTGATTCGCTCGACATCGCGTCCGTAATGCCGCCGCTTGCGCCGGCCCCGCGCGTGATCCTGTTCGATCTCGATGACACGCTCTGCGACTATGCCGGCGCGCGCGCCACCCGACTGCGGCTGGCGTTCGCGGCCGAGCGACATCCGGCGTTCGCGACGCTGCCGAGCGAGGCGCGGGAACGATTGCTCGCGGAAGCGATCACGACGTCATCGCATGGCGTCGATCATTTTCCCGAGTTGATGGGCCGCTACGGCATCGACGATCGCGCGGCGGCCGAGGCCGCGGCGCAGTGGTACCGGTCCAATCGGTACCATGGCTTGCGGCTCTTTCCGGACGTCATCGCCACGGTGCGCGCATTGCGGCACGCATCGGTTGGGCCGCGACCAATCGGGATCATCACGAACGGTCCGGCGGATGTGCAGCGGCCGAAAATCGAATTGCTGGGCGTCGAATCATTGGTCGATTTCATCGTCATCTCGGGCGAATTCGGCGCGGCCAAGCCCGACCCCGCCATCTTTCGCGAAGCGCTGCGGCTCGCCGATGCGTCTCATGAAGCGGCGGTGTTCATCGGCGATTCGCCCGAATTCGACATCGCCGGGGCGCAGGCAGCGGGAATCCGATCGATCTGGATGAATCGCGCCGGACGCGAATGGGCTGCCACTGGGCCGCCACCAGACGGCAGTGTCGGCGCGCTCGCGGAATTGGTCGCCATGCTCGGCGGCTGAATTGTGCGTGATCGCCGCTGCTACACTCCGGCCGACGGGAGGACAGGTGTGAGCGCGCCCGAGATTCGAGCGCGCGCCGTTGGTGTCGGTCGGGTTGGGGAAGGACCGATTTGATGCAGTCAATGCGAAGGTTTGGCCGCCGCGGGTTTCTCGCGGCGATGGGGGCGCCGTTGCTCGGGGCGGCCGGATTGGTTGGCCGACGCCCGGCGGCCATTGTGCGCGCGGCGGGAACTCCCGCTCCGGCCGCGGCGACGCCAGTCGCCGAAGAGCGGGCGGGTCTCCATGGCGCGTTCGCGGTCGTCCACGACCAGCGGCCAACATACGCCGAATCGCCATTGCGCGGCGGCACGCTACGCCTCGTCCGGCCCCGCCCGGCGACGCTCGATTTCAATCCATTGGCGATGCAACCCGATCCGCAGGTCGTTTACAGTCTGTTCGAACCGCTGCTGCGGCCTGACCCGGTGACCATGGAGCCGACGCCGTGGCTTGCGACCGGATGGACCGTCTCGGCCGACGGGTTGTCGGTCGTCGTGACGTTGCGGCGGGATGTGCGCTGGCACGACGGGACGTCCTTCACCGCTGCCGACGCGGCGGCGACGCTCCTCGCCTATCGCGACGATCCGACCAGCGTCGTCGGCAACTTTTTCACCTCTCTCACCGACGCCAAGGCGACCGCCGACGATCGGCTCGAACTGACGTTGCACGAGCCGGACGGCAATTTGCCCTTGAACGCGCTGTCGCAGCCCATCCTCCAGCGGGCGCGAGTTCAAGCGCTGGCGACACCGGTCGCGAGCGTCGCAACGCCCGGCGCCGGCGGCTCGGCTTTGACGCCGATCGGCACCGGACCCTGGAAAGTTTCGGGAGTCGACCGCAGCGGTGTGCAACTCGACCGCAATGCCGACTACTGGGGCGACGTCGCGGCATTCGACCGTTGCGAAATCATCTGGATCGACGGCGAGGCGAACCGGCTCGAAGCGTGGCGCAACCGGCAAACCGATCTGCTCTGGCCCGTGCCGGCAGCGAATCTCGCGTCGCTCGGGCAGCGGCCGGGCCGGCTCTACGCCGCCGACGCGGCGTCGGTGATGTTCGCCGCGTTCAATTTCGCCCATCCGGACAGCGCCATCCCCGACATTTTCACCCCGCCGGAGTTGCGCCAGGCGCTTTCCATCGCGATCGACCGGGATCGCTATGCGCGCGAGGTGTTTGGCGGCTTCATTCAGCAACAGGCGGCGGGAACCGTCGCCCAGCCGTGGGCGCACGATCCGGCGGCGATCTCGCCGCGCCACGATCCGACCCGCGCCGCGGCGTTGCTGCAATCGCTCGGGTGGGCCGATCTCAACGGCGACGGCGTGCTCGAATCGCCGGAGGGCGTTCCGTTCATCATCAAGGTAGTGCTGGCGAACGACGCGCGGCCGGAACTGGCGCGGGTGCTCGCCCGGGTCAAGGAGGATCTGCTGCAGGTCGGCGTCGTCCTGAATATCGCGCCGCTTGCCCCGGCCGACCTGAGCCAGGCGCTGACGGCCACCCGGGATTTCGATCTGGCGGCGTATGCCTACGACCTCTACCCGGGTTTCACGGATTGGGATCTCTACGGTTCGGCGTGGGACATCCAGAAGAATCCGCTCGGCTGGAACCCCGGCGCCTACGCCAACGCCGATGCCGACGCGGCGATCGCGCGGTTTTTGGGCAGCACGTCGATTGCCGACCAACGCGCCGCGCTCGTCCGGCTACAGCAGGCGGTCGATCGCGATCTGTTTGGGCTCTGGTTCGGCTTTCCGCAAAGCCCGGTGCTTGTCGACGCCGCCATCGACGGTTTTCAGCCGGACAAGATTTGGCAGACGGCGCGGACGGATCGTCTCTGGCGCGTTCCCGTGGCCGCGGCGACTCCGGTGGCGTCGCCAATTCCCGCCGCGACGCCCGTGGCGACGAAGTGACGATCGCGCCGCGTTCGGCGGTTTTCTAGGTCGATTCGTCGGTCGACGTCGATCGGTTCGGATTGCCGACGGTGTAATTGGGTGGGTCGCTTGCCGGAAACGATTCTTCCGACGCTTCGGTGACGACCTTGGCGTCTTCTTCACGCTCGGAATGCGTCGATTCGGAGGCGTGGTCGCCGTAGACGACATGGCCCAGCCCGCGCGAGGCTCCGGCTTCTTCCTCGGGGGTTGGTCGTTTGCTGGACTTTTCCATGGCTTCGCTCACGCTTCCATTGCTGAAATGCCAGTTTCCGACGACGCCATCGCAAGGCAATTGCCAGCCCACTACGGAATCTCGCGGCGTGCGGTTCCGAGCGGTTGGCGCCTTGCAGACGGAGCGCGTGACCTGGGCGAACCGAGCAAACCGTCGATTGGCTATTTGACCGCGCCAGCGGTCAGGCCCTGGACGATGTACCGCTCGAGGATGACGCCGATCAATGCGAGCGGGGCGATTGCGGCGGTCGACAGCGCCGCCATCGACCACCAGTTGATCCCCTGGGAACCGGTCTGGCTCGCGACCATCACCGGCAGCGTTTTCGCGATCGTGCTCGTCAGCAGCGCGGCGAAAAAATATTCGTTCCAGCAAAGCACGACCGACAAGATGAACGCCGAGACGATCCCGGGCGCCGCGATCGGCAGGACGATCCTTAGGAAAGCCCCCCAGACCGACGCGCCGTCGACCATCGCCGCTTGCTCGAGATCGACCGGAATCATGCCGAACTGGTCGCGCATGATCCAGATGACGATCGGCAGCACCATCAGCGTGTAGACGAGGATGACGCCGACGCGCGTGTCGAGGAGCGCCAATTCCTTGTAGAGCACCAGCAGCGGCATCGCCAGGGCGACCGGCGGCAAAATCAGTTGGGAGAGAAACCAGAAGGAAATTTCGCGGTTGCGCCAAGGTCCGAATTTGTAATCGAACCGCGCCAGTCCGTACGCCGCCAGCGCGCCGATGACGACCGCGAGCGACGACGCAGCGACCGCGGCGATGACGCTGTTGGAAAAACGCATCAGGAATTCGTCGCGCGTCGTCGATGGCTGGGTGATGGTGTCGGGCGAGAGGCCGAGCGACCGCCAGCCCTTCCAGTCGGGCTGGAACTGGAGCCAGGGAACGATATGATCCTGGGTGAT
>JAICJJ010000311.1 GCA_025928535.1 Thermomicrobiales bacterium | reverse complement strand
GTAGCCTTGCGCGGCGATGATCCGCTCGCGCAGCGGCGGATAGCCGTAGCGATTGCCCGATTTGACCAGGGGCAAGTCGAGCGGCAGCCCATCTTCGAGGATGTCGCCGAGGCGGAACGAACGTCCTTCAGGGTCGATCAGGGAATTGACGGTCCAGACCTGGCGCTCGACATCCCAGCCGAGATCGCGGCCGATGTTGAAGAATTCGCTCAACTTCTGCGACTCGACGTGCATGTTCGCCTCCCTGGTCGAGCGGGCTGCGCATCCCGCGCGATTCATGCCTGATCGACGACCCAGCATTTGACGACCGGATCGCCCGTATTGACGGCTTTGTGCGCCCAGATCAACCGCGCGATGCCGTCGCGCGGCGACTCGATCCGCTCGACGATTTCGCCGAAGAGATTGCAGACTTCGGCGATCGGTTGACCGGCGCGGATGTCGTCGCCGATTTCGATCGTGAGGCGGAGCAGGCCCCCACGCCGCGCGCTGACCACGAACTGGTCGATCGGGTAAAGCCGGTCGCCGCGTTCTTCCGGTTCGCCGGCGATCATCCCGAGGCGGCGCATGACGTTGCGAATCCCGCGGCGGTGAATCGCCACGTCGGCGGGGTCGAGCGTGAGATTGCTGCCGGCTTCGGCCAGGATCGAGACGACGCCGCGGCGCGCCGCCTCCGCGGTCAGCGAGCCGGGAGTCGGCGGCAAGGCCGACCCCGCTCGATAGAGGGCCACGATTCGAGGGCTGTAGAGCCGGGCCAGGGCGACGCCTTCCGCGTCCACCGCGGCGTCGTCCGTCAGGGCGAACCCGGCATAGGGCCAGAGGATTTCGCCCTGATCGCCGCCATGGCAGTCGATGTGGAAGCGGCAGGCGCCGATGACTTCGTTCAACATGACGTCGGCGAGGATTTCCGAAATCGTGCCGTCCGGCCGGCCCGGCGCGGTGCGATTCAGGTTCAACCCGTCGATCGGCGAGAGAAAGCCGGCGCGCCGCTGGAACATCGGCGGATTGACGACCGGGACCGCTACGACCGTTCCCGCCAGCGTCGAGGGGTCGAGTTCCCGCACGGTCCGCATGACCGCGTCGATGGCGGGGTACTCGGCGGCGTGGACGCCGGCGGTGAGGCAGAGCCGCGGGCCGGGGCGCCGGCCGTTGACGATGACGAGCGGCACGCGGATCGGCTCGCTCGGCGTCTCGCCGATCGTCAGAAATCCCTGGGCGTGCGTTCCTGGTTCGGCTTCGATGTCTCGTATTCGGATCGTTTCTCCATCCATCGGGACTCCTCGCTCGCTCCGCCGGCAGGGTGCGCGTCAACGTTTTTCGGCGTCCACGCCGATCGATGGCCGCTCTGACGCCGATCCGTGGTCCTGCGGACCACCGGGCACGGCATGCCGTGCCCCTACCACGTCTCCTGCGCACAACATCGACGCGCACATCCGCCGGCATTGGCGCTTGGCAGGTGGCAAGGGGCACGATACCATCACGCGGTCGCTCTCACAGGCGCCATCGAAAACCAGGTTCGAGGCCAGGCGGTCTTCGTCAGCGAGATGGCTGCGGCCGGCGTCGCGCGTCGGCGGGAGTCAGCGAAGGAGTCGCTCAGATGTCCGCGCACGGTCACCTCGTTCACCGCATCGTGTCGACCGGCATCGATCGTCGAACCGTGCTGAAATCAGCCGGGGGCGGTCTCGGCCTGCTGATTCTCCGCGGCCACAGCGCCGCGGCCCAGAATGGCGGCAAGCAACTGGTGATCGGGGCCAATTTCGTCATCCAGAGCCTCGACCCCGGACGCAGCATCGAAACCACGACCAACATGATCAATCACGCGGCCTACGACGCGCTCGTCACCTTCGACGGCGAAGACCTCTCGCATCCGAAGCCGTTGCTGGCGTCGAAGTGGACGATTTCGGACGATGGCACGACCTACACCTTCACGCTGCAACCCAACGTCAAATTCGTCAGCGGCAATCCGCTGACCTCCGCCGACGTCAAGTGGTCGTTCGATCGGGTGAAAAATCTCCAGTCGAACCCCGCCTTCCTGGTTGAGCAGATCGCTTCGGTCGAAGCCCCCGATCCGCAAACCGTGGTCGTCAAGTTGACCGCGCCCTACCCGGCCATCCTGCCGATCCTCTCCAGTCCGAGCCTGGGCGTCGTCGACAGCAAACTCGTCGAGCAGCATGGCGGCAAATCCGGGACCGATGCGAAAGACGCTGACACGGCTGAGCCGTTCCTCAACGGCCAATCGGCCGGGAGCGGCTCGTACACCCTCTCCAGTTACGTTCCCGATCAGGAGGTCGTGCTGGTCAAGAATCCCAACTACTGGCGGGGCGCGCCGCCGTTCGACCGGATCGTGATCCGCAACATCATCGAAGCGGCGACCCAGAAACTGCAGGTCGAATCCGGCGACATCGACATCGCCACCGGCCTCAGCCAGGATCAGATCGCGGCCATGCAATCTTCCTCCGGCGTCACGACCAAGGCGAGTCCGGCGGCAACGACCTTTTACATCCTGATGAACAACGACAAGACGATCGGCGGCCCGTTCGCCAACCCCCTCATCCAGCAAGCGGTCCGCGCCGCGCTCAAATACGACGAGATCATGGCGCTCGTCGGCGGCGGCGCCGTGCGCCTGGCGGGGATCATTCCGACCAACTTCCCCGGCTCCCTCCCCTCGTCCGAAGCGGCGACGACCGACCAGGCCAAGGCGCGCAGCCTCATCGACCAGGCGGCGCTCGGTTCGGTCAGCGGCGCGCTGTCCTACACGGTCGATTCGACGATCTGGGGCGTCGAGATTAACGTCCTCGCTCAGAAGGTCCAATCCGATCTGAACGAGGTCGGGATGAACCTGACGCTGGACGGCCTGCCGTCGAGCACGGCGCTGCAAAAATACCGGGACGGCAAGGATCAGATCGGCGTCTGGAGTTGGGCGGCGGATTATCCGGACGCCAGCGATTTTCTCGTCTATCTGCCGGGCAGCACCGTCGGCAAGCGCGCCGGCTGGCCGGCAGACGCCAGCCCCGAGGCGGCGGCGCTCGTCAAACTCGGCGATCAGGCCGCAACCACGGTCGACGACGCCAAGCGCGTCGCCTTGTACCAGCAGGTCGAGCACGGGCTCCAGAAGATCGGCCCGTACGCGCCGCTCTTTCAACCGGCGGTGCCCTACGCGTTTCGTTCGGAACTGACCGGCGTCTCTTTCAACAGCGTCTGGGGCGTCGATCTCTACGCGGTGGCGCGCACCGGTTCGTAGCCCTTCGTTCCGGCAACCGCGCCTCGCTTGTCAAACGCGGGCGGCAGGACGATGATGCCGACGCATCGTCATCGTTCCTGTCGTCCGTTCGCTGGCGGTGATGGGCCATTTCGCTGCAGCAATACATCCTGCGCCGATTGCTCCTGCTTGGGCCGATGCTGATCGGGATGTCGCTGATCAGTTTCGTCCTGTCGCACGCGGTCCCGGCCGATCCGGTCACCGCCAACCTCGGCGAGCAAGCCGCGGCGAATCCCGAGACGGTGGCGGCGTTCCGCCATCGCTGGGGGCTCGACCGGCCGCTCTACGAGCAATACGGCGTCTATCTCTGGAATGTGCTGCATGGCGATCTGGGCACGTCGATTTCGACCAAGCAGCCGGTCGCCGACGATCTGCGGCGCAACCTGCCGGCGACGATCGAATTGGCCTCGGCGGCGATGGCGATCAGCGTCGCGGTCGGCATCCCGTTGGGCATCGTCGCCGCCGCCCGCCGCAACCGGCCGATCGACCAACTGGCCCGCGTCGTTTCCCTGATCGGGGTGTCGATGCCGATCTTCTGGCTTGGGCTGGTGGCGATCGTCATCTTTTACGCCCGCCTCGGCTGGGCGCCGGCGCCCGGCCGGTTGAGCGCCCGGCTGGAGCCGCCGCCGTTCGTGACGGGCTTCGTCGTCATCGACGGACTTCTGGCCGGGCGGGGCGACGTGGTGATCGACGCGCTCAAACACCTGGCGTTGCCCGCCCTGGTCCTGTCGTCGTACAGCCTCGGCATCATCACCCGCATCACGCGCGGCAGCATGCTGGAAGTCCTTGGAGAAGACTTCGTGCGGACGGCCCGGGCAAAGGGGGTCAGCGAGCGGCTCGTCGTGGTTCGCCACGCGGCGCGCAACAGCATCATTCCGACGCTGACGGTCATCGGCTTGAGTTTCGGCGGCCTCCTGTCGGGCGCCGTGGTGACCGAGAGCGTGTTCGCCTGGCCGGGGCTTGGCCTCTATGCGTTTCGTAGCGCCACGTCGCTCGATTTTCCGGCCATCATGGGGGTCGGCATCGTCGTGGCGACCATCTACGTCGTCGTCAATCTGGTCGTCGACGTCGCGTACGGGTTGCTCGATCCGCGCATTCGGGTGGGAGAGTGAGATCGCCAGCGTAGCCGTTTCGCCGACGCGGGTTTTGCCGGCGGCCGTTCGCCGCCGGGGAACGTTCAGCGCGCTGCTCCGGTCGCTGGGGCAATCGCCGGTGGCGGTCATCGCGCTGGCCATCCTCGCGCTGTGGGCGGCG
>JAICJJ010000346.1 GCA_025928535.1 Thermomicrobiales bacterium | reverse complement strand
TGCTGGCCGCGTTTCTCTTCGCCGCCTATAGCCTGGCGACCCGGCCGCTGGTCGCGCGCTACGGCGCGGCGCCGGCGACGGCCTGGTCGGCGCTGATCGGCCTCGTCTGCATTGCGCCGGTCGCCTGGCCCTCGATGCTGCGGCAAGATTGGGCCACTTTGAGCCTGCGGTCGTGGGGATCGTTGCTGTACGCCTCCGCCATCTCGATGCTCGCCGGCTACACCCTCTGGACCTGGGCGATCGAACGGCGCGGCGCGGCGCGCACCGCGCCCTATCTCTTTCTGATCCCGATCCTGACCGGCGTCCTCGCCGCGATCGTGTTCGGCGAGCGGCTGGGCCCGATCGAACTGGCCGGCGCGGCATGTGTGCTGGCCGGCACGGCCGTCGTCCGCCTGGCGGCAGGTCGGCCGGCGCCGATGGCGCCCGCCGCCAACGCGATCTTGTTGGCAGACGAGGTGGACCGCCTCTCGCCGCGAGTGAGCGTGCCGTCGGAGGGGGCCGTGTTCATCGGCGAGCCGGCCGGCGACGGAAGGAGCGCGGGATGAGTTACGCGGTCCGGCGGGACGGCCAACCGGTGCGCCTGGCGGAGATCGCCACGACGCCGGTCGGGATCGACAAGGACGACGCCGGCCGGCGGTTCGCCGCGCTTCAGGACGAACTCCAGGAGTTGCAAGAACTTCTCTACGCCGCCGGCAAACGCGCGTTGCTCGTCGTGCTGCAGGGCATGGACACGAGCGGCAAGGATGGCGCGATCCGCCACGTCTTCGCGTCGATGGACCCCCAAGGGGTGCGCGTCGCGGCGTTCAAGCAGCCGACGCCGCTCGAACTGGCGCACGATTTTCTCTGGCGGGTCCACCAGCAGGTTCCCGAACATGGGATGGCGGTCGTCTTCAACCGCTCGCACTACGAAGCGGTGATCGTGGAGCGGGTCAAGGAACTCGTGCCGGTCCGGGTCTGGGAAGCCCGGTACGCGCAGATCATCCATTTCGAGGAATTGCTGATCGACAGCGGCACGATCCTGGTCAAGTGCTTTCTCCACATCAGCCGGGACGAGCAAGCGGAGCGATTGCATGATCGCGAACAAGACATCGAAAAAGCGTGGAAACTCGATCCGGGCGATTGGGCCGAACGGGCACGGTGGGGCGCCTATGTGGCCGCCTACGACGAAGCGTTGACCCGCTGCGCGACATCGCGCGCGCCCTGGTTCATCGTTCCGGCCGACAAGAAATGGTTCCGCGATCTGGCGGTCGCGCAGGCCGTCGCCGACGCCGTGCGGCCGGAGCGCGACGAATGGCTGACGGCGTTGAAGGCGCGCAGCGAGCGCGAACTGGCGGCGATTCGGGCGCTGCGCGAAGCGAGCGGCGAGGCGTGAGCGCGTGATCGGCTCGCGTTGCTGCGCGCTGACCCGCGGCGCGGATGCCGGCGGACAAGTGTTGGAATAGTGACGGCGCGCTCACGCCGCGCGGGGCTAAAGACCCCGCGCCAACCCAATAACCCGGCTAAAGCCGACTCCATAATGGAGACGAAAAAACGATTGGTTAATCGAGAAATACCACCGCGTCGAGTTCTTCAATAACCCCATAGGTGGACGTAACAATAGCCGGCTTCAGCCGGGTTATTGGCTCAGCCCGGCGTCTTCAGCGCCGGGCGACGCTGACACGGCGCCTCATATTTCGCGCCGGGCGACGCGCTCGCGCTCCAGCGGACTCGGTCAAACTCGCCTATCCCGTCAACCTGAGACGTCCAAGGGAGCCTCCGCCGTAATTCCCGGCCGATCCGTCCCGGCACATGCCCTGCGTGATCAAGTCTGTCGATCGCGCCGCCGGCCCGGCCGGAAATGCCGCCTGTTCAGACCGGGACCGCCGCGCCGGGGCGGCCGGGCTCGCCCGCCGCCGAACGTCATCCAGGAGTTCGCCATGCCACTGCCATTTCGCAATCGCCGCGACGCCGGGCGCCGGTTGGCCGAGCACCTCGCCCAGTACGCCGGTCGGCCCGACACGATCGTGCTCGGCTTGCCGCGCGGCGGCATCCCGGTCGCCGCCGAGGTCGCGCGCGATCTCGATTTGCCGCTCGACGCCTTTCTCGTTCGCAAACTCGGCGTGCCCGGCCACGAAGAGTTGGCGATGGGGGCCATTGCTTCGGGCGGCTTGCGGGTGCTCAACGACGAGGTCGTTTCCGACCTGCGGATTCCGCCGGCCGCCATCGACGCCGTCGAAGCGATGGAGCGCCGCGAATTGCAGCGCCGGGAACGGCTCTATCGCGGCGGCCGTGGTCCGCTCGACCTCGCCGGCAAGACGGTGATCCTCGTCGACGATGGCCTCGCCACCGGATCGACGATGCGGGCGGCGGCGGAAGCGCTGCGGCTGCGCCGTCCGGCGAAGATCGTTGGCGCGGTTCCGGTCGGTTCGCCGGCGGTCTGCGAGGCGATGACGCGGTTCGTCGACGAGATGGTCTGCGGCATCGCGCCGGAATCGTTCTACGCGGTCGGCCTCTGGTACGACGATTTCGCGCCGACGACCGACGCCGAGGTGCAGGCGTTGTTGACCGAGTCGAGCAGCCGAGGAGTCGCGGAGTCGAGCAGAAGACTGATTGGGGTGGGGGTTGCGGGCGGCTCCGGCGGGGCGGCGCGGTCCGGGGCGGCGCTGGCGGATGCGCCGACGGCGATGGGTGAACGGATCGCCGGGCCGACGCTGGTCGAGGCGGCGCGGGCGGAATCGCGGCCGCTCCTTGGCGCTTCGGCGGATTACGACTGGCTGGTCGAGCAGGTCGGCGAGGAGCGGCTCGTCCTGATCGGCGAAGCGAGCCATGGCACGGCCGAGTTTTATCGCGAGCGGGCGCGGATCACCCGCCGTCTGATCGAGGAGTACAGCTTTTCGGCGGTCGCGGTCGAAGCCGACTGGCCCGACGCCTATCGGATCAATTGCTATGTCCGCGCCCGTGGGGACGATCCCGACGCCGAGGCGGCGCTCGGCGATTTTCAGCGCTTTCCGCGCTGGATGTGGCGAAACGAGGCGGTTTTGGAATTCGTCGCGTGGTTACGGACCCACAACGATGACCTGCCGGAGCATGCGCCGCGCGTCGGCTTCTACGGCATGGACCTCTACAGCCTCGCCCGTTCGATCGAAGCGGTGATCGGCTATCTCGACAAGGTCGATCCCGATGCGGCCAGACGGGCTCGCGCGCGCTATGCCTGTTTCGACCACTTTGGCGACGACCCGCAGATGTATGGCTACGCGACGAGCCTCGGCGTCGCCGAATCGTGTGAAAACGAAGCGGTCGGCCAATTGGTCGAATTGCAGCGGCGCGCCGGCGAGTTGGCGCGGCGCGACGGCCGGATCGCCGAAGACGAATTTTTCTTCGCCGAGCAAAACGCACGGCTGGCGCGCGACGCCGAAGAATATTACCGGGCGATGTTCCGTGGCCGCGTCTCTTCCTGGAATCTGCGCGATCGGCACATGGCCCAAACCCTCGACCACCTGATGACCCATCTTTCGCAAACCTGGGGCGATCCGAAACTCGTGGTCTGGGCGCACAACTCCCATCTCGGCGACGCTCGCGCCACCGATATGGGGGCGAGCGGCGAATTGAACGTCGGGCAACTCGTCCGCGAGCGGTGGGGCGTGAATGCGTGGTCGATCGGCATGACCACCTTCGACGGCACGGTGACCGCCGCGTCCGACTGGGACGCCCCGGCGCGCCAGCGGCGGGTCCGGCCGGCGCTGCCGGCGAGTTGGGAGCGGATCTTCCACGAAGCCGGCCACGGCGCCGCGCCGAATTTCCTCGTTCCGCTGCGTGACAACCCCCTGATGGCGAGCCTGCTGGCCGTGCCGCGGCTGGAGCGGGCGATCGGCGTCATCTACCGGCCGGAGACGGAGCGGATGAGCCACTACTTCGACGCCCGGCTTTCGCGCCAGTTCGACACGGTGCTGCACTTCGACCGGACCGAAGCGCTCCACCCGCTCGACCACGACGCCGGCTGGGAAACGCCCGAAGAATTGCCGGAAACGTTCCCGACGGGGATTTGAACGACGCGAGTCGAGAAGTCGAGGAGTCGAGGAGTCGAG
>JAICJJ010000340.1 GCA_025928535.1 Thermomicrobiales bacterium | reverse complement strand
GCCGCGTCGGTCGGACGCTGGCGGCGCGATCTCGACGAGCCGGCGAAGGCGGCGAACGCCGCCTTTGCCGATTTGCTGCTCAGTTTCGGCTACGAGGTCTGATTCCGCCTCAGGCGACCGGCGTGGCGCCCGCCGCCGGCGAGGCGGCCGGCGCCGCGCTGACGTCGATCTTCACGATTTCGCCTTTGCCCGCCGTCGGCCCTTGACCGTAGCCGGCGTTCGACGCGTAGAGGTTGCCGTCCGGGCCGAAGAGGATCGTGGTCGGGAACATCAACCCGGTCGCGATGGTCTCCTGCGCCCCGTCGGCGCCGAGCCGCACGACGCGGCCGCTCCCGGGAACCATGAAGGGCGGCTGCTGCGTGTTGCCGGTCGTGCTTTCGAGCGCGTAAAGCCGCCCCTGCCCGTCGAACGCCAAGCCGAGCACGGTCGTCAGACCGCGGGCGAAGACGTCCAGTTTGCCGTCCTGGGTGATGCGGAAAATGACGGCCGATCCGTCCGGAAACGGGGCCGGCGTCAGGTTGCCGACGTAAAAGGCGCCGTCCGGCCCAAGCGCGAGCGAGGTCGGCACGATGTGCCCCTGGCTGGCCGAGATGTCGACGATGCGATTGATCGCGCCGCTCGCCGGATCGACCTCATCGAGTTCCCCGTGATTCGCCTCGACGACGTAGAGTTTTCCGTTCGCGGCGATCATGCTGTAGAAATCGCCGTCCGGCTCGAAATCGCCGGGATTCGGCTTGGCGACCGGATGCGCCTTGACGAACGCGTCCAGGTCGGCGACGAGTTTCGGCTTGCCGCTGGCGTCGATCGTGTAGACGCCGTTCGGCGTGTCCGGGTTGCCATGGGAGCAACCGCCGCCGGTCAACAGGTAATAAAACGTGCCGTCGAGAAAGGCGACCGCCGCAACGCTGCTCGGGTCGCTGCCGACGCCAGGACCGGTCACCGCCGACGGCAAGCCGTCGATCACCGTCGAGCGTTGGCCGGAGGCGTCGATCTTCGAGATGCGGCCGGTCGGGCCGCCCATGTACGGGCCGACCGGCGGCGGCACCTGCTCGCATTTGCCGTCGGTCGCCGTCGGGCCGCCGACGCCGCTCTCCCCGACGTACAAGGCGCCATCGGGACCGAACGCCAGTCCGCGCGGGCTGTCGAGCCCGGTCGCGAAGACGCTGACGTTGGCGGACATTGCGGCCGGCGACGCCATCGGCGTCGCGCTTTGGGCGCTCGTTCCGGCGAGCATTGCCGGCGAGAAGCCGAACAGCAGGGCGACGAGCAGCGAGACGAGGGCGGCACGCGACATCGGGCGCTCCTTCGATTGGCGAACGACGGACGACGCGACGATGACTGACGTTGATTTGACGCGTCAGTACGCTACAACGAACCGGAAGAAAAGGAAAGACCGCCTCGCAACGCGAGTGCGGGTCAACGTTTTGCGGCGTCCCCGCCGGTAGGGGCACGGCATGTGTTGGCGCGCGTAAGGTTATCCCTGCGAGCGAACAGGAGGTTTGCCCCGGGGCCGGCGCGGGCGGACGCGCCGGCGGGAGACGGCGAGCGCGATGATGCGGTCGCGACTGAGTTCGGGCGCGGGGTGGGCGCGCAGGAGCGCGCCCTGCGCATCGTGAATGATCCATTGCGGGGCGCCGTCGACCACCGCCAACCGCACCGTCACCTCCTGCCGCGCCCACCGGCGGCCGATGCCAAGCGGCCGATTGGCCAGCGAGATGCGGCCGACTTGGTCCACGCGACGGGTCCAGACGCGCCGGGCCAGCCAGGCCCAGACCCGTTGCTCGTCCCACTGCTCGGCTTCTTGGACCGGCGCGTAGGGGCGCCCGCTCGTCGTCAAGGCCGGGAAGCGGGCCAGGCGGCTCTGCCCATCGTGGCCGGGATAGCGTTCGCGCTGCAGCGTGGTGAAGTACTCCAGCCGCGCTTGCAACTCGGCGAGGCTGCGGCAGGTGGCCGGTTCGACCCAGCGTTGGCAGACGCCATGGGCGCGTTCGATGACGGCATTGCCTTGGCTATGCCGGGGGCGGTTCCAGACCATGCCCACGCCCAAGCCGAGCACCCACAACGCCAGATCGGGCGGCACATCGCTCCAGCCGCCCCAAGGCGTGCCATTGTCGACGCGCAGGTGGTCGGGCAGCCCCCAGCGGGCAAACCAGCCGCGCAACGCCGTCTGGACCGCCTGGCGATCGACCTGCCCCCACTGCCCGGAGGGGAAAAACGACCGCGCCCAACATCGCCCCCGTCGCTTCGTCGCTGGCCGCCACCCAACTCACCCGCGCCCCATCGGCCAAGGCGATCTGTTCGGTGGCGTCGAGTTGCCAGCGCTGATGCGGCTGCTGGCTGCGCGGCGGATCGGGCGACCGCGGCGGCGGCGCCGGGCGCGTCAGCCCCGCCGCACGAAACCAGCGGCGCAGCGTCGCGACGTGGGGCAACGCCTGATCCGGCAACCGCGCGGCCAATTCCGTCCGGATCAACCCGGCGCCCCAGCCGGGATGGGCCCGGCGCAGCGCCAACGCCGCGGTATAGACCGGTTCCGCCAGTCGCGGCCCCGGCCGTCCGCACGCGGCGTAGTCGGGAGCTAAGCCCGCCACGCCCCGATCGCGGTAGCGTCGCCAGACGGCGCGCACGGTCCAGGCGGACAGCGCGAACTCGGTCGCAATCGCGGCCAGCGGCACGCCGGCCAGGTGGCGTTCGACGATCGTCTGTCGGAGATCGACGGGAAGGGCGCGGGGCATGGCGGCGACTCCTGGTAGGGGCAAACCTCCTGTTCGCACGTGCAGGGATAACCTTACACGCGCCAACACGGGAGAGCACCGCTACGGCAACTTTGACCATTGCCGACACCGCGCACAACATCGATGAACAGCGACAGGTGGGGCTGAATCCGCCGGGTTCCGCGGCGGATGCGCTGAGGCAATGCGCCGTGACGAAGCTCTCGAACGGACGGCTGGCGCGTCATCTGCTAGCGCACGCGCAGCCACCACCGCAGCGCGGGGGCCAGTGCCAACCCGGCCAGGATGCCGGCTCCCTGCCTCGCACCGAGCTGAACGCCGCCTTGGTTGATGATGACCAAGAAGGCACAGGCGATGCCGCTGAAGCCGCCGACGACGAGCAGCGCTTCCGCGATGTCGGGTTCATCGGGATCGTCCACGGCGACGCTCGGTAGGAGCGTCGCCTCACCCCTGCACGATCAACGCCGCGGTGCCCGCTCCAACGCCCCGACAATCGCCTCATCGGTCAGCACGGGGCGGCAATAACGAGAAGGGACGAATGTTCAGGCAGCCTAGGGCTGAGCCGCTGTTGCTGCTGCCTCTCGTGTTCGCTGCGCGGCCGGCATCGTCACTAGAGCGATAACATTTTCAAGAATCCAGAGCGTACGACAAAGATATGCAATACTGAGCATCGTCGCGGGCAAGAGTGCGACAACAAACCACTGATTTTGTGCGTGTTCACGGTCAAAGAGTAAACACCCAAGAGATATCAGTGTTGACATCCCCAAAGTCTTTGCCGTTTCTGTCAGTGTCAACCAAAGTTCCCGGTAGACAGAAAACTTCTGCAATTGGAGCATTCTCGTCGTTGAGGAGAGGCCAAAAATAATAGAAGTTATGGTAATAGAGAATCCAAGAAGTGATCCGTTGATCGACGCTAGTGTTCCGTAAAGCGTTGATCGATTATTTTGAAGCAATTCATCGATGAATGGTTCTGCCCTGCCCGAAAACGTAAGAGGTCCAAAAGAACCTCTTACATAAAGGATAGCAAACATAATTCCAAACAGAAAACTCACCCAAATCGTAATGGCACGAAAATGCCTATCAGCGAAGGTGACGATTCTCTTCATTGACAACAACCTCCGCTGCGACCTCAAGTTCCGGGCGAAGTTCGTCGTATGCCGAACGGATCGCTTGAAACGCCGAACCCGGGTCCAATGCGCGCGTACGCGAGTCGGAACGAACGATGGGCCGTTTCGTTATTAGCCGATCGCTCAGCAAATCTACTGGCTCGACTCTGTTCGTTTCCTCATCCGTTCCCCTGATCTGGAAACGCTCGACCCCGGTTCTCAAATCAGGACGGCGCGCCAACGCAGCAATTGAACGCGAAAGACGCTCGCGCAATCCCAAGCGAT
>JAICJJ010000079.1 GCA_025928535.1 Thermomicrobiales bacterium | reverse complement strand
CTCCGACAGCGCGGCGAGGGCCGCGGCATCGGCGACGGTGATGAATTCGGTCGTGCTCGGTTCGTTCAAGGGGTTCTCCTCGTCCGGGACCTGCCGCGGAAGGGATCGAGTTCTGACGAATCCTCGGGCAAATGACGTGCCGCTGGCAGGCCGCTCCGGCGATGTCCTGTCGCCGGCGGCGCCGAATCGGAACCACGAGTGAACGATTCGACCACGGAGGACAAGGCAATGGAACACGATTGCGCCAACATGGCGGTCGATGCGATGCGACGGGTGCGGCAAGCGCGGCTGTATCGCTCCGATCCGGTCCCGCACGATGTCCTGACCCAACTGCTCGAGGTCGCGCGATGGACCGGCAGTTCCCGCAATTCGCAGCCGTGGGAATTCATCGTCGTCACCGATCCGGAAATGCTGCGGCAGATCAGCGAAATCCGGACGCCGATCAACTGGGTGGCGGGTGCGCCGCTCGCGATCGCGATCGTGCTCAATGGCGAGAGCGCGGTCTCCGAAGCGCACGACGAAGGGCGCGTCACGGAACGGCTCCTGATCGCGGCTCGACTGCTCGGCCTCGGCGGCGGCACAGCCTGGTTCGGCGACGAGGCGCAGGAAGCGCAAGGGAAAGCGCTCCTGGGCATTCCGGCCGCCCGGGCGGCGCATTCGGTCGTCGCCATCGGCTACCCCGTCACGACGCGGGATCACCGGCCCAACCGCAATATTGGCGGTCGCAAGCCGCTGGCGAAATTGGTCAGTCACGACCGACTCGGCGAGCGCGAAGGCTGAGCGGACCAGGGAGCGCGACATGCGACGGATCGCGAACCGGGCGGACCTCGATGCCGCCCTCGATCGGGTGCAATCGTGGTTCAGCGGGCAAATCGGGTTGGCGGCGGTCAACCTTTCCACCGGCGAATCGGTCGAGATCGACGCGACCCGGCAATTCCCGACCGCGAGCGTCATCAAACTCGCGGTGCTGGTCGAACTCTTTCGTCAGGCGGCGGAAGGCCGGGTCGACCTCGATGACCGCATCGCCATCGCCGCTGACGACATCGTGCTCGGCTCCGGCATCCTGAAAGAATTGCAGCCGGGGCTTGCGCCGACGGTCCGCGACCTGGCGCTCCTGATGGTCGCGTTGTCGGACAACACCGCCACCAACCTGCTGATCGATCTGGTCGGCGGCGTCGAGCCGATCAACGAAACGGCGCGCCGCAGCCTCGGCCTGGCGGACACGGTGCTCCATCGTCGGATCGTGTTCGGGCAGATCGGCTCCGACTTCCGACGCTTCGGCGAGAGCACTCCGCGCGACCTGGCGCGGCTCGTGGCCGGCATTGCCCGCGGAGAAGTCATCGACGTCGCGTCGTCGGCGGCGATGCTCGACTTGTTGCGGCGGCAGCAATATCTGAATCAGGCGCCCCGCTACCTCGCCTTCAATCCGCACGCCGATGCGCTCGGCGAAGCGCAGAGCGTCTGGGTTGGCAGCAAGACGGGGATGACGCCGGGGGTGCGGGCGGACGCCGGGATTATCCATTTGCCGGGCGGCGTGGAGATCGCCTATTGCACGATGACGGAAAAGAGCGCTGACCGCGCGATGGCCGAAGAAGCCGAGGGCGAGATCGCCAACGGGATGATCGGTAGGGTGCTGGTCGCCTATTGGTGGCCCGGCGGCGCCCCAGACGGGGCGCTGCGCGACTCGGCGTGGGTCGAAGCCGTGCTTGGGTGAACGCCCGGGTGGCTACGAAAGCGGATGATGGTGGCCGTTGTCGCCGCCGTGGCCGCCGTTGTGATGGTGGTCATGGTGGCCGTGATGATGGCCGCCGTTGTTGTTGCCTCCCGTGCCGGAAGGCGCTGGATTCACCAGATGCGAGCAGATCGGCTGATTCGGGTAGTGGGCGCAGTAGTCCGCAATCGACCCCGGCGCGATCGGCGTGTCGCTGAATTGCACGTCGTTCATGAGACTCCCCGTTCCCTCGCCCCGCCGCTGGTTGTACGTATGCCTCGTCGCCCATCCTACGACGCCGCACGCCGTTGCGCAAGATCGTCACGTGAGCGGCGACCGGGAAGCAGGCGAATCTTCAATATCAACTGACAACATGTCCTCCGGCGAAAGATCGGATTGATAGGTCAGACAGAGGCTGAATAACGGCTCTGGTCCGACCGTAGTTTTTCCCATGACGGAATAGTTGACGCTGACGACCGTCCCGCCGTGCACTTGCAGCCGCGAGAGAAAGGCGTTGACCGACGCCTGCAACGCTTCGGGATCGGGCGCGTGCGGTATCCAGATCCAGTGCCGCATGTTGGTTTCTCCTTACGGTCGTTGTCGGCCACTGGTCGATGATTGGGTCCAAATGGGTGACGAAGCGCCATTCAAGCAGAATCGACGCCCGAACGCGACCGACATCGCGGGCTCGCCGGCGGGACGCACCTGCCAGGTCCTTGCGGCGGGCGAATGACGATGCCGACGACCGGATAGCGCGCGACACTCGCTCTGGATGACTGCGCGATGGCGCCGATTCGACCACGTTTTGCCGTCATGCATTGGCGCGGCTGGGTTACCATCGTTCAGGCAACTCGACGATGTGCGATGATCTGCTGTCTCTGTGGCGTGATGTGCAGGGCCGGCGGCGCGGCGAACGCGGCCGTCGAACGATCGCGAGGAGGAGTCAAGGATGACCGAGCGCGATGAGAAGCGTGCCGTGGTGAACGATGCCGAGCGCGATCCGGGACGGGCATTCGATCAGCGAATGTCCGCCTATTTGCGGGAAATGCGGCAAAGCACGATGCACCGCCGCGGTTTCCTGCGGCTGAGCGCAGGATCGGCCGGGGCGGCGGCGCTCCTGGCGGCGCTCGGCGGCTCGGCGGAAGCGGCGACGCGACGCTTCGCGCCCGGCCTCTGGGTGCTGCAGCAGGATGCGACCACCGTCACCTACGGGTTGGAAGGCGACGTGCGCGGGCTGGAGCCGGCGCTCTCCTACGACTTCACCGCCAACCCGGTCGTCTGCCAGATTTCGGAAGGGTTGCTGATGTTCGACAGCAAGGGTGCGCTTCAGCCCTTGCTGGCGGAGAAATGGACCCATCCCGACCCGCTGACCTACACCTACACCCTGCGCGACGGCGTCACCTTTTCCGACGGGTCGCCGGTCACGATCGACGACGTTATCGCCTCCATCGCGCGCGTGCGCGATCCCGACGTCGCCGGGCCGCTCGCCTGGATGTACGACACGCCGGGCGCCGAAGTCAGCAAGACCGACGACAAGACGATCACGATCAAGTTGAAGACCGCCAGCGCCCTCTTCCAGTATGTGGTGGCGACGACGGCCGGACACGTCATTCCGCAAGCGGCGATCGAAAAGTATGGCGCCGATCTGCTGCGCAACCCGATCGGCACTGGGCCGTTCAAGTTCGTCAAATGGGACGCCGGCAGCGAGATCGATCTCGAAAAGAACCCAACCTATTGGCAGCAGGGCAAGCCGGCGTTCGAGAAGATGACCTTCAAGATCGTCACTGAAGGCACGACGCGCGTCACCGGCCTCAAGACGGGCGAACTGGAGATGGCGACGCAGATCCCGCCGGACCAGATCGCGATCGTCAAGGCGTTCGACAACGTCGATCTGCAAATCGTCACCGGCTACACGATCAACGGCATCGCGCTGCGGAACGACAAGCCGCCGTTCGATGATCTGAAAGTCCGCCAGGCCGTCAACTACGCGATCGATCTCGAATCGATCATGACGAACATCGTCAAGGACGAGGGGATTCAGGCGCACAACACCACCGTTCCGCCGGAAATGCCGGGGAGCGCGTCGGCCGAACTGAAGCCGATCCCGTTCGATCTCGACAAGGCCAAGCAACTGATGGCCGAATCGAGCCAGCCGAACGGGTTCAAGACCAAACTGTCGGTCATCGCCCCGAACGACATCTGGGTGCCGCAGGCGCTCGCCATCCAGCAGGCGCTGAAGGCGCTCAACATCGACGTCGAGATCGACCAATTGACCTACGCCGACATGATCACGCTGCAACAGGCGGGCGACTACGAAGGGATGATGTTGTTCCAGTGGGGCTCGGATTTCCCGGACGCCGCCGGCAACCTGATCCCGCTGTTCCTTTCGAAAAACATCCCGCCGCAAAACAACCACGCCTATTTCAAGAACGATCAGGTCGACCAATTGCTCGACCAATCGGAAGCCGAACTCGATGTCGAAAAGCGCCGGCAGATGCTCATCGACGCCCAGAAGATCATTTCCGATCAGCAGCCATGGATCTTTCTCGAGCACTACAACTGGTTCATGCCAATGAGCAAGAGCCTCACCGGCTACAAACTGACGGCCCTCTGGTATTGGGATTGCTTCGGCCGCGATCTCAAACCGGCGTCGGCGTGATCGGTCGGCACGTTCACTCCGGTCCCGCCATGGCGGGACCAGAGCTGCCCCAACAGATCGCAGCGCGACTGTGAGCGCGACGCGCCAACGCGCCGAGGGATTCATCGCGGTTCCCGGCGGCCGGGTCTGCTGGGAATCGGTTGGCGCCGGGCCGGCGCTGTTGCTGCTGCACGGCGGACCCGGCGCGCCGTCCGATTACCTGACGCCGTTGCAGGCGCTGGCGGACGACGGCTATCGCGTCGTCCGCTACGACCAACTCGGCTCGCGCCGGTCGGATCAGCCGGACGACACGTCGCTCTGGCAGGTTCCGCGCTTCGTCGCCGAAGTCGAAGCGGTGCGCCAGGCGCTCGGCCTCGGCCGCATTCACCTGCTCGGCCAGTCGTGGGGCGCGTTTCTGGCGCTGGAGTACGCGCTTCATCATGGCGACGCGTTGCGCAGCCTGACGTTGGCCAGCGGCGCCGCGAGCACGGCGGAATGCCTGGCCGGCATGCACCGCTGGCGAGAGGCGCTGCCGGACGACATGCAGGCGGCGCTGGCGAACTGCGAAGCCGCCGGAGACTATGAGCACCCCGCCTATCTGGCGGCGATGGACGAACTCTACCGGCGGCATCTCTGCCGGGTCTGGCCATTTCCCGACGTGCTGGCCGACTCGATGGCGAACATGGCCATGCCGGTCTACACGACGATGTGGGGACCGGCCGAGTTCACCTGCACCGGCAATTTGCTGACGTGGGATCGGAGCGGCCGGCTTGACGAGATCGCCGTGCCGACACTGATCACTGTCGGCCGCTACGACGAGGTCGATCCGGCCTGCGCCGCGACGCTTCACCGCGGCATACGCGGCTCGCGGCTCGAATTGTTCGAAGAATCGTCCCATTCGGCTCATCTGGAAGAACCGGAGCGATATCTGGCGGTGTTGCGCGATTTTCTGGACGGTGTCGAAGCGGCGGATGGCGGTCGATGGCCCGCCTGATCGTCACCCGGCTGCTGACCCTGATTCCGATGATGTTTCTGATCACCACGGTGGTCTTTTTTCTGGTGCACCTGATCCCCGGCGACCCGGCGCGGTTGATGGTCGGCGGCGCGCACATCACGCCGGCAAACCTGGAAAACATCCGCAAGGCGTACCGGCTCGATCGTCCGCTGCCGGAGCAATATGGCCTCTGGGTCAGCGATCTGCTGCACGGCAATCTCGGCAAATCGTACCGGCAGCGGACCGATGTGCGCACGCTGATCCTCGATCGGCTGCCGATCACGATGAAATTGTCGGTGTTCAGTTTCATCATTTCGCTGGCGATCGCGGTTCCGCTCGGCATCATCTCGGCGGCGCGGCGGAACAGTTGGCTCGACGTGGGAGCGACGATCTTCGCGTTGCTCGGGGCGTCGTCGCCCGTCTTTTTCACCGCGATCCTGCTGATCCTGATCTTTTCGTTCAGGTTGCAATGGCTGCCGTCGATTGGAGCCGGCGACGGCGGCTGGGACGAGTTCGTCCACCTGCTGCTGCCGTCGCTGACGCTCGGCATTTCGCTGGCCGCGATCACCACCCGCATCACCCGCTCGGCGATGGTCGAAGCGCTGACGCAGGACTACATCGAAACGGCGCGGGCGAAAGGCCTCGCCAGCCGGTCGATTGTACTCAAGCATGCGCTGCGCAACGCGCTCGTGCCGATCGTCACGGTGGCCGGTCTCCAATTCGGCTTTCTGATCGTCGGGGCGGTGCTGGTCGAGCAAACGTTCGGCCTCGGCGGCCTCGGCTCGTTGCTGATTCAGGCGGTGCAGGTGCGCGACTACCCGGTCGTGCAGGGCGCGACGATCTTCATCGCGGCATTGTTCATCCTGATCAATCTTGGCGTCGATGTTCTCTACGGCGTCATCGACCCGCGCGTTCGCTACGGCGGGAGGGCCTGAGGCGTGGCGGTGGAAGCGGCCCAAGCCGGGCTGAACGCCCCGGCGGAGGCGACGCCATCGTCGTGGTCGATGTTTTTCTGGCGGCTGCGGCGCAACCCGAAAGCGATGATCGGCGGCGGCATCGTCGCGATGCTGCTCTTCGTCGCCGTCTTCGCCAACCTGCTGGCGCCGAAAGACCCGACAATTGGCGAACTGTCCGACAGTCTGGCGCCGCCGGGCCAGAGTTATCTCCTCGGCGCCGACAAAAGCGGACGCGACGTGTTGAGCCGGCTGATTTTCGGCACGCGGTCGGCCGTCGGCGGGGCGCTGCTGGTGGTGCTGATCTCGGAATTGATCGGCGTCCCGCTCGGCATCTGGGCGGCCTACCGGGGCGGCGTGCTGGATGAAGCGGTGACGCGTTTCTGGGACATGCTCCTTGCCTTTCCGCCGCTCCTGCTGGCGTTCGCGGTCGTTGCCGCCTTCGGGCCGGGCCTGTTCAAGTCGGCGCTCGCGCTCGGCATCCTCTACGTGCCGTTCACCGCGCGCGTGGCTCGCAGCGTGACGCTGGTCCAGAAGGAAATGACGTACACCGAAGCGGCGCGGGCGATGGGCTATGGCCACGGACGGATCGTGTTTCGCCACATCTTGCCGAATTGTCTGTCTCCGGTGATCGTCGTCTCGTCGCTCGACATCGCCTACGCGATGCTCGATCTGGCGGCGCTCTCCTTTCTCGGCCTGGGCGTGCAGCCGCCATTGCCCGACTGGGGCACGATGCTGGCCGAAGGGCAGCAGGTGCTGTTGACCGCGCCGCACGTCGCATTGTCGTCGGGCCTCGCCATCGTGCTGGCGGTGCTCGGCTTCAATCTGCTGGGCGACGGTCTGCGCGACGTGCTCGACCCACGGCAGGGACAACGATGACGGCGGCAGACTTCCCGGCGGCCGCGCCCGTGCTGCAGATCCAAGGCCTCAAGGTCTACTTCAAGACCCGAACAGGTGATGTCCGCGCCGTCGATGGGGTCGATCTCGACATTCGGCCCGGCGAGATCGTCGGGCTCGTCGGCGAATCGGGCTCGGGCAAGAGCGTGACGGCGCGCTCGATCATGCGGCTCGTGCCGATGCCGCCGGGGCGGCTGATCGCCGGCCGCATTCTCTTTCAGGGCCGCGATCTCTACGAGCTTTCCGAGCGGGAGATGCAAGACCGGCGCGGCGCCCAAATCGCGATGATCTTTCAGGACCCGATGACCTTTCTCAATCCGCTCTACACCGCCGGCGATCAGGTGGCGGAATCGATTCGCCGCCACCAGCGCGTCGGCGCGCGGGAAGCGCGGGCGCAGGTCGTCGAACTCTTTCGTACGGTCGGCATTCCGAACGCCGACGCACGGTACGACGCCTATCCGCATCAACTCTCGGGCGGCTTGCGGCAGCGGGTGATGATCGCGATGGCGTTGTCCTCGCGGCCGGCGCTCCTGATCGCCGACGAACCGACGACGGCGCTCGACGTCACGATTCAGGCGCAGATTCTGGCGCTCTTGCGGCAACTGCAGGAAGCGACCGGGATGAGCGTGCTGCTGATCACCCACGATCTTGGCGTCGTCGCCGAGATGTGCGACCGGGTGGCGGTGATGTACGCCGGGCAGATCGTCGAGCAGGCGCCGGTTGACGTTCTGTTCCGCGACCCGCAGCACCCCTACACGGTCGGCTTGATGAACGCCATTCCCCGCGCCGACGAATCGGGCGTCGCGCCGCAGCCGATCGACGGCGCGCCGCCTGACATGGGGCGGCCGCCGTCCGGCTGCCGCTTCCACCCGCGTTGTCCCTACGCCGAGCCGATTTGCGCGCTGGAAGCGCCGCCGTTGCGCGACCTCGGTCCGGATCACCGAGCCGCCTGCCATTTCGCCGGCGTCAAGACATTCGCGCTCGACATTGCCGTCCCTGCAACGGAGGCGGTTCGATGAGTGTTTTGCCAAATGGCGCCGCGACCCACGAAAAAGCCGGCCCTCCATTGCTCGAAGTGCGCGGTCTGGTCAAGCACTATCCGCTGAAGCGGGGACTCGGCTCCCGGCTGAGAGGGGAACCGGCCCATGCGGTGCGCGCTATCGATGGCATCGATTTCGCCATCGAGCGCGGGCAAACGCTCGGCCTCGTCGGCGAAAGCGGCTGTGGCAAGACCACGACCGGACGCTGCGTCCTCTTTCTTCAGACGCCGACGGCCGGCGACGTGCTGGTCGATGGCGAGCGGGTCGATCCCGCGGACGAAGCCGCGTTGCGCGCCCGGCGACGGGAATTGCAGATCGTCTTCCAGGATCCGAATTCGTCGCTCAATCCGCGGATGACGATCGGCCAGACGCTCGGCGAGGCGCTGACCTTTCACCGGATGGTCGATCGCGGCGATCGTGGCGCGGCGGTCTCGGACTTGCTGGAAACGGTCGGCCTCAGTCCGACGCAGGCGAACCGCTATCCAAACGAACTTTCCGGCGGCCAGCGGCAGCGCGTCGGCATCGCGCGGGCGCTGGCGGTCGATCCGGCGTTGATCGTCGCCGACGAGCCGGTCAGCGCCCTCGACGTGTCGGTGCAAGCGCAAATCCTGCAATTGCTGGCCCGGCTGCGGCGGGAGCGCGGCTTGTCGTATCTCTTCATCAGCCACGATCTTGGCGTGGTGCGGCACATCGCGGACGCGGTCGCGGTGATGTATCTGGGGTTGATCGTCGAACGCGCCCCGACCGATCGCCTGTTCCGCAATCCGCTACATCCCTACACG
>JAICJJ010000199.1 GCA_025928535.1 Thermomicrobiales bacterium | reverse complement strand
GGTCAGGAGCAAGACAACTCCCTGCGCGACCCGGGAGACGCCGGCGCCCAGCGCGCCTTGCCGCTTGGCGGCGATCGGCATCACGTCCATGATCGTGTCGGTGGGAACGACTCGCCCGTCCGGCGGGATGACATCCACCTCAGCGGCCACGATGAGCGGTTCATTCGCCGTGACTGCAGCGTCCGGCGGGCCGATCCGCAACACGCCGTCGTTCCATCCGTTCTGTTTTGCGAGGGCCACAGCCCGCACTGGCACGATCTCGTGCACGAGTCGCGGCAACGGCAGCACCGGGCAGTCGCAGATGAAGGCGCCGGTTCGGGTCATGGGCAAGGATCCTCCAGCGACATGCTGACCAACGAATAGCCGGCAGAAACGTTCGTCCCGAAGACGATACGGAACTCCAACGCCGGCCGTCTTGCCCGATCGTTTCAGGATTGTGCTGGATCCGCTCAGATGCTCGCCCGATAGCGACCCGGCGCGCAGCCGAATCGACGGTTGAAGAGCCGCGAGAGGTGGCTCTGGCTGGCGAAGCCGACCGCGTTGGCGACCTCGAGCACGGACAGATCGGTTTCGCGCAGCAGGGCCGCGGCCTGCTCGAGACGCAACTGGTGAATGAACGCGACGACCGACTGGCCAGTATGGGCGCGGAAGCAGCGATGGAGGTGGGACGGGCTGGTCCCGACCGCAGCGGCGACGTCAGACACCGTGAGGGGCTGGACGTAGCGCGCCCTCAGGTATTCCTCGGCCAAACGAGCCAATCGTCGTCCGGTTGGAGACGCTGCCCGCCGTTCCACGCCGCCGGACCGATTGAGCGCCGCGAGCAGATAGCGAGCGAGCGTATCAGCGACGAGCGAATCGTTCAGGCCGCCCGAACGCGCTTCGGCCAGCAGGAGTCCGGTGGCGGCGCGCACCGTCAGCGTCGTCGCGGCAAAACAATCGCCGCCGATGGTTGCGCCAGGCGGGGCGACAAGATCGACGACGATCAGTTGGTTCGGCTCCTGCGCGAAATAGGAGTGATCGACGCCGCTCGGCACGATCGCGTACCGATCGTGCCCGGCGTACCCGGCGGTTCCCGCGATGGTCATGTGGAGCCGACCGCGTCCGGGAAGCACCAACTGGACGTGGTGGTGGGACTCGGACCTTGGCTCGGCCGCATAGGAGCGAAGCGTCACCCGCAGCGGCGTGCCGGGCGCAAGGAAGGAATCCGTCGGCGACTCAACGGACACGATCAGCGACGGACGGCGAGCGATTGCGCGGCAACCGCGATGCGGTCGAGCGCCTTGGCGAGATTCGCTTCCGAGTTGGCGTAGGAGAGGCGCAGGTAGCCTTCGCCGTGCGCGCCGAACGACGTGCCGGCGAGGGCGGCCACGCCATGCTCTTCCAGGAGCGAATCGGCGAATTCCTTGCTCGTCACGCCGAACCGCGAGATGTTCGGAAAGACGTAAAACGCCCCTTTCGGCTCTAAACAAGAGATGCCGTCGATCGCGTTGAGGCCGGCGACCATCAGATCGCGCCGCCGCCGAAACGCTTCGACCATGGCGCGGACGTCGTCTTGCCGCCCTTCGAGGGCTTCGACGCCAGCGCGCTGGACGGCGACCGAGGTGCAGGAAACGCTGTTGACCATCAACTTGCCGATCTGCGCCGCCAGCGCTTCCGGCATCAGCCCGTAGCCGAGGCGCCAGCCGGTCATCGCGTAGGTCTTGGAAAAGCCGTCGAGGACGATCGTCCGCTCGCGCATGCCGGGCATGGTCGCGATCGAGACATGCTCGCCTTCGTACAGGATTTCACTGTAAATCTCATCCGAGAGGACGATCAGATCGTGTTCGACCGCGAGTTGGGCGATCCGTTCCAGATCGGCGCGTTCGAGCACGCCGCTGGTCGGGTTGGCCGGGCTGTTGATGATCAGGAGCCGGGTCCGCGGCGTGATCAGCCGTTCCAGTTCGTCGACGTCGAGCCGGAATTCGCGTTCTTCCCGGAGCGGAATCGGAACCGGCGTCGCGCCGACGAAATTGATCATGCTGCCGTAGATCGGAAAGCCGGGATCGGGGTAGATCGCTTCGTCGCCGGCTTCCAGCAGCGCCAGGATGACGAAAAACATGATCGGCTTGCCGCCGGGCGTGACGACGACTTCGTTCGGCGTGAAATCGGTTCCCCGGGTCCGGTTGACGTACGAGGCGATGGACTGCCGCAATTCGGGCAAGCCGGTCGCCGGACCGTAGTGGGTCCAGCCGGAGCGCAGCGCGTCGCAGCCGGCGTCGACGATGTTGGCGGGCGTGTCGAAATCGGGCTCGCCGATTTCGAGATGGACGACGTCGACGCCTTTGGCTTCGAGCGCGCGGGCGCGGACGAGCACTTCGAACGCGGTCTCGGTGCCGAGCCGCTGCATGCGGGTGGCGAGCTTCATCGATGTCCTCCGCTCGTGCCGCCGGCCGCGCCGGCGCGTCATCTGGCTGACACGCAAGGATACCGGAAAGCGGGCCTCGTCTTGCCGGGCGCTTTGGTTGAGGATGGCAATAGCGCTTGACATCGGAGCGGAATCGCTGCTATTTGCCGCGAACACGGGGGCAAGCGCGCCTCCCGCAGGCTGCCTGCGACGAAAGGAGGTGGCCCCGCGGCAACGACGCGGCCGGCTTGGCGCTCAGGCCTGGGCCGGGACGTTCACCTGGAACCGTCGCTGTTTCGCAAGGAGATCGGCAGCACAATGAACCGACGCGATTTGCTCGTCGTCGCGGCGATGCTCGGCGCCGCTCCCGCATTGCGCTGGGTCGGCATTTCGGCGCAAGACGCGACGCCGGCGGCCAGTCCGGTCGCGATGACGCCCGATCAATTGATGAAAGCATTCGGCCCGGTCAAGGGCAACTCGGCCTACAAACTCGCCTACATGCAGGTATTTCCCAGCAATCCGTTCTGGCAGACGATGAAAGAAGCGGTCGAAGCGCGCGCGCCGGAAAACGGCGTGACGGTCGACACCATCGCGTTGCCGCAAAACGGCACGATCGCCGATCAAGTCGCGCAGATGGAAGACGCGGTCACCAAAGGCTACCAGGGGATCATTCTTGGCACCATCGACGCCGCGGGCATCGTGCCGGGGATCCAGGCGGCCAACCAGGCCAAGATTCCGGTGCTCTCGGTCGATACGGCGCCGGCGGGTGGCGACATTATCAGCCTGGTCCAGACCGACAACATCGTCGCGGCCGGCCTTGGCGGGACGTTCATCGCGAAGGCGATCGGCGACTCCGGGAAGGTGCTCAATCTGCAAGGCGACATGGCCAACCAGACCGCCCAGGCGCGCAATGACGGCTTGCACAAGGTGCTCGACACCTTTCCGAACATCAAGGTGATCGACCAGAGCGCGCACTGGAATCAGGACGAAGGGCTTTCGATCACCGAGAACATCCTGACGTCCGATCCGGACATCAAGGCGATTTTCGCGGCCAACGACCCGCCGGCGCTCGGCGCGATCCAGGCGCTCAAGGCGGCCGGCCGCAGCGACGTGGTCGTCGTCGGGTTTGACGGCACCAAAGACGGCCTGCAGGCGATCAAGGACGGCACGATCGCCGCCGATGTGCTGCAATTCCCGGGGGTGATGGGCACGATCGGAGTCGATCTGATGGTCCGGCATCTCAATGGCGAGACGATCCCGACGCACGTCGATTCCGGCTCGGGCCTCGCCACCAAGGAAAACGTCGATCAATATCTGAAGTAGGACGGGCGGGCCGACCTCAGGACCGGCGTCCGTCGTACACGCTTGTGACGCCGGCGAGGAGCGCCGGCGGCCGAGGCGCGCGATGATGCAACCGCCCACGACGGACGCCGGCGAGCCGGCCCCGATTCTCGAATTGCGTGGCATTTCGAAGCGCTTTCCGGGCGTCGTCGCCCTCGACGACGTCCGGTTCGATTTGTGCGCCGGCGAAGTCCACGTCCTCGTCGGGGAAAACGGCGCCGGCAAGAGCACACTCGTCAAGATCCTCTCCGGCATCTATCAGCCCGACGCCGGCGAAATCTTGCTCGACGGCCGGCCAGCGATGCTGCGCGATCCACACGCGGCGCAGACGCTCGGCATCAGCACGGTGCACCAGGAATTGAATCTGATCCCCCATCTCGACGTGGGGCGAAACATCTTTCTCGGCCGCGAGCCGCTGCGCAGACTGGGCGGGATCATCGATTGGCCGGCGGTCTACCGCCGGTCCCGACACGAGTTGGAGGAACTTGGCATCGATCTCGATCCGCGAACGCCGGTGCGGCGGCTCGGCGTCGCCCAACAGCAAATGGCCGAAATCGCCAAGGCGCTCGTCGCCCGAGCGCGGGTGCTGATTCTGGACGAGCCGACCGCCGCGATCACCGCCGACGAAGCGGAGCAATTGTTCCGGATCGTCGATCGGCTCCGCGCGCAAGGCACGGCGATTCTTCTGATTTCGCATCATCTGGAAGACGCGACCCGCGCCGGCGACCGGGTGACGGTCTTCCGGGACGGAAAATGGGTGGCGACGTTGCCGATGGCGGGAACCAGCCATCGCGATCTGATCCGACTGATGGTTGGCCGCGAATTGACCCAGCAATATCCGAAGCAGCCGGCGAACCCCGGCGACGTGGCGTTGCGGGTGCGCGATTTGCGGCGGACCGGCGTGCTGGAGGACATCTCGTTCGAGGTGCGTCGGGGCGAACTGGTCGGCCTCGCCGGCCTGGTCGGCGCCGGGCGGACCGAAGTGGCGCGCGCGATATTCGGGATCGATCCGATCGACGGCGGGGAGATCGAGGTGCGGGGCAAGCCGGCGCGCATCGGCAATCCGGGCGAAGCAGTGCGGCAGCGGATCGCGCTCTTGCCGGAAGACCGCAAGCAGCAGGGATTGGTCCTCCTCTTGCCGGTGGCCGACAACGTCGCGCTCGCCGCGCCGGACAACCTGCCGGCGCCTCCTGGCCTGGCCCCGCCCGGCCGCCGTCGCACGGCGGCGCAGCGATTCATCGACGCGCTACGCATCAAGACCCCGAGCGCTGGACAGCGGGCGCTGTATCTTTCCGGCGGCAACCAGCAAAAGGTCGTGCTGGCGAAATGGCTGCTGACGGAAGCCGACATCTTCATCTTCGATGAGCCGACGCGCGGCATCGATGTGGGGGCGAAAGTCGAGGTCTATCGGCTGATGAACGACCTGATGGCCAACGGCGCGGCGATTCTGATGATCTCGTCGGAATTGCCGGAGGTGCTCGGCATGAGCGATCGCATTCTCGTCATGCGCGCCGGCCGGATCGTGGCCGAGCTCGACGGCCCGTCGGCGACGCAGGAGCAGGTGATGACCTACGCCGCCGGCGACGAATCTCCCGACGGGGGAGCGGCGGTCGCATGAGCACGACCCGCGTCGAAGGGCTGGAGCGGGTCAGGCCGCTGCGGGGCCTCGATCTCGGCACGATTTCGCAGACGCTCGGCTCGCTCGCCAGCCTGATCATCCTGTCGCTGCTGATCTGGATGGCCGAACCGGTCTTCATGTCGGCCAACAACTGGTTGAACATCGCCCGGCAAGCGTCGTTCAACGCGATTCTGGCGATGGGGATGACGTTCGTCATCCTGACGGCGGGGATCGATCTGTCGGTCGGCTCCATCGTCGCGCTCAGTTCCGTGTGCGGCGGCCTCCTCATGTATCAGTACGGCTGGTCGATGTGGCCGGCCGTCGCGGTGATTCTGCTGGTCGGCGCGCTCTGCGGGCTCGTCAACGGCCTGATCACCGTGCTTGGCAAGATTCCTTCGTTCATCGTCACCCTCGGCACGATGCAGGTCTTTCGAGGCATGGCGCTGCAGGTGACGGACGGCAAGCCGATTTTCGACATCACCAAGAAGCAGCCCGATTTCGACATCTTCGGCACGCGCAATTTCGGCGGCATTCCATCGCCGGTGATCATCACGGCGATCGTTTTCGTGCTCTGCTATCTGGCGCTGCGCTACACCCGGCTCG
>JAICJJ010000343.1 GCA_025928535.1 Thermomicrobiales bacterium | reverse complement strand
GTGCCCCGGCTCTTGCGTCATGCTGGTGCGCGACGGGCAATTGATCACGCCCGATCTGACCAGTTCGATCCTCGAAAGCATCACCCGCGACGCGCTGATCCAACTCGCGCGCGCCGGTCTCGGCATCGAGGTCGTCGAGCGGCCGGTCGATCGGACGGAGCTGTATCTGGCCGAAGAGGTGTTCAGTTGCGGCACGGCGGCGGAAATCACGCCGATCGTGTCGATCGATCACTACAAGGTCGGATCGGGCGAGATCGGACCGATCACGAAATCGCTGGAGCGGTTGTTCCTCGATGTCCTGAAAGGACGCGAGTCTGACCACGCTGACTGGCGGACCCCGGTTGGGGTCTTGCAGCCGACCGGGGCGTAGCGAACACCTCGCGGCGGCGCCATGCGCCATTGACGATGCAGCCCCGGCGAATGGCCGGGGCTGCCTTGCTGACGATCTCGGGCGTCAGGCGTCGAGCGCGGGTCGTTCGTTCTGGCCACGCCATCCTGGGCGGGGCAGGCGCAACCGCTGAGGAACCCGCAGGCGCGATTTCGGCTCGGTCCCGACGAGGGCGGACCACGGCACGTTAACGATGTAATCGCGGCCGATGTCCCGGTAGCGCTGTTCGCGCGCCCGGAGCCGCTTGCGCGGCGAGCGGCGCTCGAGGTCGTCGAGCGCATCGAGCAGCGCCGCGCGCAGGAACGTCGCCGCCCGGTCGGGATCGTCCGCGGCGGTTCCAGCCGGTTCCGGCACAATCCGATCGACGATGCCGAAACCGCGCAGATCGGTCGCCGTCAGGCGCAGCGCGCGCGCGACGTCGGGCGCGCGATCGGCGTCGCGATACAGGATGGTGGCCGCGCCTTCCGGCGCGATGACCGAATAGATCGCGCTCTGTTGCATCAACACCAGGTCGGCCGCCGCGAGCGCCAGCGCGCCGCCGCTCCCCCCTTCGCCGATGATCGCGGCGATCGTCGGCGTGCGCACGCTCGCCATCAGCGCGAGCGATTCCGCGAGCGCGTTGGCGAGGCCGCGATGCTCCGCTTCGACGCCTGGCCAAGCGCCTGGCGTATCGACGAGCGTGACGATCGGCGCCTGCAGCCGGTCAGCCAGTCGCAGCAGCCGCGCCGCTTTGCGATAGCCCTCCGGCAGCGGATGCCCCGCCATGCGCGGATCGGGCGCATCGACCGGCAATCGTTCCAGCCCGACGACGCCGACGGCACGGCCATCGAGCAATCCCAATCCGACGATCACCGAAGCGTCGTCGCCCGCCATCCGGTCGCCGTGCAACTCGACGAACGACTCGAAGACCCGAGCGATGTAGCCGCGGGCCGTCGGGCGATCGATGTCGCGCGCCGCCTGGACGATTTTCCAGACATCACCCTCGGCCGCGGCATCCTGCGGCGGAACCGCCGGCCGCGCCGACCGCTCCGTCGGTCGCGGAGCGTGGACGATATCGAGGAGGCGCGTCAGGTACGAACGCTGGTGGCGACGATCGATCACCGCGTCGATCGCGCCGGATCGGAGATGCGTTTCCGCCGAATGGCTGCCGAGCGGCAATTTGCGCCCGATCGCCTGTTCGGCGACGCGCGGTCCGGCGAAGCCGATGAGCGCTCCCGGCTCGGCAATGATGACGTCCGCGAGGGATGCGAAGGAGGCGTAGACGCCGCCGGTCGTCGGGTTGGTCAGGAGCGCGATGTGCGCCACTCCGGCGCCGCGCAATCGTTCCATCGCCGCGGCGGTCTTGGCCATCTGCAAGAGGGAGAGCATCCCTTCCTGCATTCGGGCGCCGCCGCTCGCGGAGATCGTGATCAAGGAGCGCCGTTCTTTCCGGGCCCGATCTGCCGCGCGAGCGATCTTTTCGCCGACCACGACGCCCATGCTGCCGCCGAGAAAGCGGAAGTCGAGCGCGACGACGGCGACCGGATGGCCGCCGATCGCGCCGACGGCCGAGACGATTCCATCCGCCTCGCCCGTTTTGCGGCGAGACTCGGCCAACTGATCGGCGTACGCGCGGTCGCCGCGAAAATCGAGTGGATCGGCGGAGCCGAGCAGCGCGTCGATTTCGTGAAACGATCCGGGATCGAGGAGCGCGAAGATCGATGCGCGGGCGCCGCGCCGCTCGTGGTGGCCACAGATGTCGCAGACGCGATGGCGCGCGTAGATCGGCGCTCCCGCGAGGGACGCCCGGCACGCCGGGCATTGTTGGTCCGAAGTCGGCTCGTCGTTCAGCGGCGCCGGTTTGCGCCGGCGGATGAGCGGGAAGCGGCGGTCCGGTCGCTTCATGGCGGGCGATTCCTTTCCCGTCGAGTCCGGCGACGCTGCCGGAGCGACGCTACTGGAACGGTGACGCTCCCCCGAGCCGGCCACGGCTCGGCCCTCGCGAGTAGAATGCATGCTCATGATGCCTGACGCAAGCGGCCGGCCGAGCCGCGACTCTTCCGCGCAAAGCAATCGGGACGATGTGCGCGTCGATGTGCTGCGCCGGCTGGCTGAAGTGGCGATGAGCGACGCGGCGTTTCGGGAACTGGCGCGCGACGACCTCGAGAACGCGCTGGCGGCGTTCGGGTTCGTCCTCAACCCGCGCGAACTCGCACTGGTGACCCGATTTCGAGATTCGCTCGCCGACGCCGGCGTCGATCTCGATCTGGTCGACGCCGTCGATCTGGCGCAGATCGAACGTTTGCTCCATCGCCTGGAAGAACGATGATGACCGCCGCTGCTGGCTGGCGTGTCGCGTCTTGGCAGCCACGAGCGCGTGGCGTACCATCGGCGGGCGTCTTCCGGCGCATCAGGTCGGGAATCCGACGGTCGCCCTCGCCAGCCAAGGAGTCGATTGTGCCGCTCTGCCGTTATCGCGCCGCCAACGCATCGGAGCCCAGTTTCGGACTCATCACCGGCGACCAGGTGTTCGACCTTGCGGTCGCCGGGGGGCCGCGCACGATGAGCGAGGCGCTGCAACTCGACGCGGCGTCCCTTCGGCAGCGACTCGATGCGGCGGCGGCGCAGATGAAGGGCGGGACGGCGCTGAGCGATGTGACTTTGGTCGCTCCGATCGACCGGCAGGAAGTTTGGGCCGCCGGCGTCACGTACCTGCGATCGCGCGACGCCCGAATGGAAGAATCGACCCAGAAAGACGTCTATGACCTTGTGTACGGAGCGCCGCGCCCGGAACTCTTTTTCAAGGCGACGCCCGGTCGGGTTTCGGCGCCGGGCGACGAAATCGCGATCCGCGGCGATTCGACGTGGGATGTGCCCGAGCCGGAATTGGCGCTGGTGATCAACCGGGGCGGGG
Organism: Thermomicrobiales bacterium; assembly: GCA_025928535.1. Taxonomy (GTDB): domain Bacteria; phylum Chloroflexota; class Chloroflexia; order Thermomicrobiales; family UBA6265; genus JAICJJ01. Next base: position 796 of record JAICJJ010000343.1, on the reverse strand, counting down.
AGATTGTCGGCTACACGGTCGGCAACGACGTCTCGTCGCGATCGATCGAAGGCGAAAACCCGCTCTATTTGCCGCAGGCGAAGGTCTACTCGAAATGCGCGAGCCTGGGCCCGGTGGTGATGCTGGCCTGGGAAATCGAATCGCTCGACGCGCTGCCGATCATTCTCAAGATATTTCGGAACGGCGCCGTCCACTTCGAGGGCGAGACATCGACGGCGCAAATCCACCGGCCTTTTGCCGAACTGGTCGCCTACCTGCGGGCATGCAACGATTTTCCGGACGGCGTCGTGTTGATGACCGGCACCGGCATCATTCCGCCGAGCGAATTCACGCTCGAAGCGGGCGACGTCGTCGACATCACGATCGCTGGCATCGGCACGTTGCGAAATCCGGTCGTCCGGCTTGCGCTCTGACGGTCAGGCATGACGGAGAACGGGCGCGACCGCGTCGTCGAACTGGAAAACGTGTCGGTCTGGACGCCTGAACGGCACGTCATCCTCGACGACATCGACTGGACTATTCATCGCGGCGAGCACTGGGCACTGCTGGGGCCGAACGGCTCCGGCAAGACGACGCTGTTGTCGATCATCGGCGCCTGGCGGCATCCGAGCGCCGGGCGCGTTCGGGTGCTGGGAGCGGAATTCGGTCGGGCTGACTTGCTGGCGCTGCGGACCCGGGTCGGATTGGTCGATCCCTCGCAGCGCACGCTCGATTGGCTGACCGCCGAAGAAATCGTGCTGACCGGCGCGACCGGCACGATCCGCCCGCTCTGGAACAAGTACGGACCGGCCGAGCG
>JAICJJ010000462.1 GCA_025928535.1 Thermomicrobiales bacterium | reverse complement strand
TCGAAGGCGTGGAGCGGCTGGCCCCATTCGAGCATGACGTAGTTGGTCACGTCGACGATGTTGTTGATCGGCCGCAAGCCGGCCGCGGTCAGGCGTCTCGCCAGCCACTCGGGCGACGGTCCGACCGCGATCCCCTCGATCACGACCGCGACGTAGCGAGGGCACAAATCGGGATCGGCGACTTCGACCAGGTCGGCGGCGCCCTGCGGCGCGGCCGTCAGATCGGGAACCGCCGGCAAGCGAAGCGGCTCGTCGAGCACGGCCGCGGCTTCCCGCGCGATGCCGATGACCGAAAAGGCGTGGACCAGATTCGGCGTGATCTCGAATTCGATGACGGCGTCGCCAAGATAGTCCGTCAACGGCGCGCCGACCGGCGCGTCGGCCGGCAAGACCATGATCCCTTCGTGTTCGTCGGAGAGGCCGAGTTCCTTTTCCGAGCAGACCATCCCTTCGGAGCGAACGCCGCGGATCGCGCTCGGCTTGAGCGTCTTGTAGACCCGGCCTTCGCTGTGGCCGTCGATCAGTCGCGCCCCGGCCAACGCCAGCGCCACCTTTTGCCCTTGCCGGATGTTCGGCGCGCCGGTGACCACGGTCAGCCGCCGATCGGCGCCGGCGTCGACCGTCGCGAGGACGAGTCGGTCGGCGTCGGGATGCGGCTCGACTCGCTCGACGAAGCCGACGTAGACCTTGTCCCAATCGTCGCCGATGACATCGATCTTTTCGGCTTCGAGCCCGGCCATCGTCAGCCGCTGCGCCAGTTCAGCCGGCGGCAGATCGATCTCGACATATTCGGAAAGCCAGCGAAGGGGTACGCGCATGGATCACCTCAAGACGGCAAGACGGCGAGTCGGCAAGTCGGCAAGTTGACGGAGCGCATGTGGCGAGCTGCCCTGCCCGCGCCGTCATCCTGAGCGAAGCGAAGGATCGCGTCGCTCATCACTTGCCGCCGGGCCGTCTTGCCGTCTTGCCGACTCATCGTCTTCACGCTGCCCGGGCGATTTGGCGCAGGAAGCGCAGGTCGTTGCCGGCGAAGGCGCGGACGTCGTCGACGCCGGTCTGCATCATCACCAAACGTTCGATGCCGAGGCCGAACGCGAAGCCGCTGACGGCGTCCGGATCGTAGCCGACGGCGCGCAGCACGTTCGGATGAACCATTCCGGCGCCGCCCAATTCCAGCCAGCCGGAGCCCTTGCAGACGCGGCAGCCCTGGCCGTTGCAGATGGCGCAATCGACGGCGAAATCGACGCCCGGCTCGACGAACGGGAAAAAGTCGCAGCGAAACCGAATGCGCCGCTCCGGGCCGAACAGTTGCCGCGCCAACTCGGCCAGCGTTCCTTTCAGGTCGGCCATCGTGATGTTGCGATCGACCGCCAGCCCTTCGAGTTGATGGAACGCCCATTCGTGCGAGGCGTCTTGCGCTTCGTATCGATAGACCCGTCCCGGCACGACGACACGCACCGGAGGCTGTGTCCGCTCCATCACCCGCGCCTGCATCGGCGAGGTGTGGGTGCGCAAGACGATCTCGTCGCCGCCGGTTCCGTCGGTTTCGACGTGAATCGTGTCCCAGACGTCGCGCGCCGGATGATCGGCGGGAATGTTGAGCAGATCGAAATTGTAATGAGCCGTTTCGACCTCGGGCCCGACGACCGTCTGGAAGCCAAGCAGGGCGAAAATCTCGCTCAGATCGTCGATCATCCGCGTCACCGGATGGATGGCGCCGAGGAGGGGTCGCCGACCGGGCAAGGTGACGTCGACCGCGTCGGCGGCGAGCCGCAGGTCGAGGTCGGCCGCGCGCAGCGCCTGGTCGCGTTCCGTCCAGGCGGCGGACAATTCCTGCTTGAGCGCGTTGCCGGCCCGGCCCGCGACGGGGCGCTCTTCGGCGGCCAGGGCTCCGAGCCCGCGGAGAAAGCGGGTCAATTCCCCTTTCGGCCCAAGATAGGCGTGCTCCCAGGCGGCGCTGGCGGCGGCGTCGGCAGCCGCGGCCAGATCGGCGAGTGCGCGCCGACGCAGGTCGTCAAGTTGTTCCTGAACGGTCATGGACTCCTCTCGGCGTGACGACGCCGGACACGAAAAAGCCCCTCGGCAGGGACGAGGGGCCGCCACGCGATACCACCCTGCTTCGCCGGGGTCGCCGGCGCGCTCGGCGCTTCCGCCATGGGGAAGCAGGCCCGATAATGGCGGGCCGCCAAGGACGGCTACTGATGTACGCGTTCACCGCCCGGCTCTGGATGGTTTCAATCCTCACTCGGCCCGAAAGCCGGGTGCTCCGGCGCAAAACCTCGGCAAATCTTCCCTGGCGGGCGCGACGACGGCTACTCGGCACCGTCATCGCCGTTGTCATTCTTTCGTTGCCGGGAAGTATAGCAAATGACTCCACTGTCTCGGACCGCTCGGCATGGCATGATCGCTCGTCAGACCCACCCCTTTGGGGGGTGGGTCGGGCAGCGATGCGACGGCAAGGGGTCAGGGAGTAAGGGACCTCTCATCCTCGACGAGATCGAGCGCCAGCATCGCCGCGTTGACGATCTGGTCGGCGTCGATGCCGCTGTATTCGTAGAGCGCGGCCCGCGAGCCGGATTGGCCGAATGAATCGACGCCGAGCGGCACGACCGGCGCCCCATGAATGCTGCCGAGAAACGCCAGCGAATGCGACGCGCCATCCTGCACGGTCACGATCGGCGCCTTGCGCTCGTCCGGCGGCAAGAGCGTCGCCAGGTGGCCGAGGTCGAGCGCGCGATGGGCGTCGGCAAGTTGCGCCCGGCGCGCTCGGCGCAATCCGGCGTAGAGCCGTTCGGCGCTGGTGACGTTGATGACGTTGGCGGCGATTCCTTCTTCGTGCAGCCGGCGCGCCGCCGCGATGGCTTCCGGGATCATGATGCCGCCGGCGGCGATCTGGACCACATCGGCCGCCGGCAATTCGGGCGGGGCGACGCGCCGGTCGACGATGCGGTAGCCGCCGACCAGCGTTTGCCGGCGCGCCTCC
>JAICJJ010000476.1 GCA_025928535.1 Thermomicrobiales bacterium | reverse complement strand
GTGGCGATGCTGACCGTTTCGATTGCGGAGTAGGTCGATGAATGTCGATGTCTTTGATCTCAACGGAGCCGTGGTTGGCACGGCCGAACTGGACGATTCGGTTTGGGGCATCGAACCGAACGTCGCGGTGATGCACCAGGCGCTGCTGCGGCAACAGGCGAACAAGCGCCTGGGCACGCACGACACGAAGACGCGCGGCGAGGTGCGGGGCGGCGGCCGCAAGCCGTGGCGGCAGAAAGGAACCGGCCGCGCCCGGCAAGGCTCGATCCGCTCGCCGCAATGGGCGGGCGGCGGCGTCGTCTGGGGACCGCATCCGCGATCGTACAGGCAGGACATGCCGCGGCAGATGCGCCGCCTGGCGGTGCGCTCGGCGTTGTCGGCCAAGGTGCGCGACGAGCGACTGACGGTCATCGACGGCCTCGACGGCGTCGAGCCGCGGACCAAGGCGATGAAGGCGGTGCTGGCCGCGCTGCCGGCGTCGCGTTCGATCCTGATCGTGACGCCGGGCCGGGTGGAAGCGGTGCGCCGCGGCGCGGGCAACCTGCCGGAGGTGCTGACGATTCAGGCGCCCTATCTGAACGTGCGGGACGTCTTGAAGTACGACCGGCTGCTCGTGATGCGCGAGTCGATTCCGGTGATCGAGAACATTCTCGCGTTGTCGGAAGATCGGCGCGAGCCGAGCAGTTGGAAATTGGCGCGGCTGGCCGCAAACGCCGCTGCCGCGGCGGAGGTGGCGTGACGTGGCCAACTAGACCCACGACGACGTGATCCGGCGACCGCTGATCACCGAGAAAAACACCCTGCTGATGGAGAAGGATCAGTATTCGTTCGAGGTCGCGACGGACGCGAACAAGATCCAGATTCGGGAGGCGGTCGAGGCGCTGTTCAACGTCCGCGTCAAGGCTGTCAACACCCTCAATGTCAAGGCCAAAAAGCGCTCGCGGGCGGTTCAGCGCGGGCGGGGCCGGATCACCGGCCACGAAGCGAGCTGGAAGAAGGCGATCGTGACCCTCTACCCGGGCCAGCGCATCGACGTCTTCGAGCAGGTGTAGGACTTCGGGGCAGGCGGACAGGAGTTCACGATGGCGATTCGAATTTACAAACCGACCTCCCCGGGGCGTCGCTCGATGAGCGTCAGCAGTTTCGAGGAGATCACGAAGAAGAAACCCGAGAAGAGCCTGATCGAGCCGCTGAAGAAGCATGCGGGTCGCAACAATCGGGGCCGAATCACGACGCGGCACCGGGGCGGCGGCAACAAGCGCTTTTACCGGATCATCGATTTCAAGCGGAACAAGTTCGGCATTCCGGCGAAAGTGGCCGCAATCGAATACGACCCGAACCGATCGGCCCGGATCGCGTTGCTCTTCTACGTCGATGGCGAAAAGCGCTACATGCTGGCGCCGGTCGGCATTCAGGTCGGCGACACCGTCGTGTCGGGGCCGGACGCGCCGATCCGGGTCGGCAACGCGCTGCCGTTGCGGAATATCCCCACCGGCACGCAGATCCACAACATCGAACTGCAGCCGGGCCGGGGCGGGCAGATGTGCCGCTCGGCGGGCACGAGCGCGCAATTGATGGCGAAAGTCGGCGACTACGCCCAATTGCGGATGCCCTCGGGCGAGGTGCGGCTGGCGCACCTCAGTTGCATGGCGACGCTCGGCCAGGTCGGCAACGTCGATCACGAAAACGTCGTCATCGGCAAGGCGGGCCGCAGCCGGCACATGGGCCGGCGACCGACCGTGCGCGGCTCGGTCATGAACCCGCGCGACCACCCGCATGGCGGCGGCGAAGGCAAGGCTCCGATCGGCGGCCAGCCGAAGACCAAATGGGGCAAGCCGGTTCAGGCGAAGACGCGCAACAACAAGCGAACCGATTCGATGATCGTCCGCAAGCGGTCGAGCAAGCGCAAGTAACGACTAAGGGAGGCAACGGGTGTCGAGGTCGTCCAAAAAGGGACCGTACATCGATCCCAACCTGCGGGAAAAGATCGAAAACCTCAATCGCGGCGCCGACCGGCGGGTGATCCGCACCTGGGCGCGCGATTCGACGATCTTTCCGGGCATGGTCGGACACACGGTGGCGATTCACAACGGCAGGGTGCACGTTCCGATCTTCATCACCGAGCAGATGGTTGGTCACAAGCTCGGCGAGTTCGCTCCGACGCGCACCTATCGCGGCCACGGCAAAGATGCCGACAAGCGGACGCGACGCTAACGCGGCGAGAGAGGACAGAGCGTCATGGAAGTCCGAGCGAGCGTGAAGAACATTCGCGTCAGCCCACGGAAAGCGCGCCTCGTCGTCGACGCGGTGCGCGGCAAGCGGGTGCTGGACGCGATCGACATCGCGCGGTTCCTGCCGCAGAAAACCGCGGTCGATGTCGAAAAATTGCTGCGATCGGTCGCGGCGAACGCGGAAAACAACTACGATCTCGATCCGGAAGATCTGTGGATCAAGGCGATTTTCGCCGACGAAGGACCGAGCTACCGTCGATTCAAGGCAAAGGCGCGCGGCCGGGTCGGCCGCATCGAGCGCCGGAATACGCATATCACGGTCATCGCCGAGGATCGGGGAGGTCTGTAATGGGGCGAAAAGTCAATCCGATCGGATTCCGGCTCGGGATCGTCAACGATTGGGAGTCGCGCTGGTTCGCCGAGCGGACCTACACCGAGCTTCTGCATGAAGATTTGCGGATCCGGCGACTGATCATGCGCGAGTTGACGCGCGCCGGCATTTCGCGAATCGAAATCGAGCGGGCCGCCAACAAAGTCGATGTGGCGCTGCATACGTCGAAGCCGGGCATCGTCATCGGCAAACAAGGGGCGAACGTCGAGCGGATTCGTCAATTGATCGAAAAGACGATCGGCAAGAAAGT
>JAICJJ010000520.1 GCA_025928535.1 Thermomicrobiales bacterium | reverse complement strand
CGCCTGCGTTCGCCCGTCGAGCAACACCTCGTCCGCAGTGGCCACACCCTCTTCAAAGGCATGACGTTCGACGATCTGCGCCGGTTGCAGATCGACATCGAAACAACCGGCTTCGACGCCAGCGAGCCCGCCAGCGAGGTGATCGTGGTCGCGCTGCGCGGTCCGGACGGCGTCGTCGAAACCCTCTGGTCTGAGCAAGGCGAAGCGGATCTCATCGCGCGGGCGAGCGAACGCATTGTCGCGCTCGACCCGGACACGATCGAAGGCCACAATCTGTTCAACTTCGACCTGCCGTTTCTGGCGACGCGGGCGGCACGGCATGGAATCGAGTTGCGTTGGGGCCGCGACGGTTCGGCGGTTCGCCTCGGCAGCGGCTCCGCCCGGTTCAAGGCCGGCCCGTTGACCATGCCGTACACGCCGGCCTTCATCCACGGCCGGCACGTCGTCGACACCTATCAGCAAATCCAACGATATGACATCGGCGGCAAATTGACCTCGTACGGGCTGAAGCAAGCGGTCGAGGAACTCGGCCTGACGCGCGCCGACCGGGAATTCGTGCCGGGAGAGCGGATCGCCGAAGTCTGGCGCACCGACCGCGATCGGCTGCTTCGCTACGCTGGCGACGATGTGCGAGACGTCGACGTCCTGGCCCGGCTGGCGACGCCGACCGAGTTTTATCAAGCCCAACTGCTGCCGCGCGCCTATCAATCGGTGGCCACCGGCGGCCCCGGGGAAAAACTCAACGATTTGATGCTCCGGGCATATTTGATGCACCGTCACAGCGTTCCCGCGGCCGAACCGCCCCGCGACTATCCCGGCGGCCACGCCGAATTGCTGGAAACGGGCGTCTTTCGCCCCGTCGTCAAATGCGACGTGGAAAGCCTCTATCCGTCGATCATGCTCTCCGCCGGCATCACCTCGGCACGCGATTCGCTCGGCGCCTACCTGCCGATGCTGGCCGAATTGACGCGCCGCCGGCTGGACGCGAAAGCCCGGAGCCGCGCCGACGCCACGTCGACGAGCGACGCCGAACGCGCCATGTGGGAAGGAATGCAAGGATCGTTCAAGGTTCTGATCAATTCGTTTTATGGCTATCTCGGCTACAGCGGCGGCCTCTTCAACGACTACGACGCGGCGGAGCGGGTAACGCTGGCCGGGCAACGCATCGTCAAGGATGTCGTCAGCCGGCTGCGGGAGCGCGGCGCGACGCCAATCGAGGTCGACACGGACGGCGTCTATTTCGTTCCCCCAACCGAGATCACGACTGCGGCGGCCGAGGAGCGGTTCATCGAGGAGATTTCCGAGCAACTGCCGCGCGGCATCCGCCTGGCGCACGATGGGCGTTATGCGGCGATGCTGTCGCTCAAACTGAAGACATACGCGGTGTTGTCGGACCGGGGCACGATCGGCCTCAAAGGCAGCGCCTTGCGCAGCCGCCGGGTCGAGCCATGCCTCCGCGCGTTCCTGGTCGACGCCGCCAGCCGGTTTCTCCACGACGACTCGGACGGGGCGCGCAATCGCTACTTCGCCTTGGCCGAGCGCATTCGTGAACGCCGCGTCGACGCGGCGGAAATCGTGCAGTGGGGGATGATCAACCAGGAAACTCTCGGCAAATTTCCCCGCCTGGAACGATTGCTGGCGCGCGCGGCCAATCAACCGCAGGTCCGCGCGGGTGAGCGTATTCAGTTTTACGAGCGGAAAGACGGAGAGCTCGGCTTGGTGGACGAATGGGACCACGACGAAAACTCGGCGTACCTGTTGCGGCGATTGCGCGATGTGGCCGAGCGCTTTCGCCCCCTGTTCGCGACCGACGCCGAGTTCGAAGCCTTTTTCCCCGCCGTCTCCCCTCGCACGAATCTCCAGGCCGCGCGAGCGCAAGAAGCGTCGCAACAACTCAGCCTCTTCGGCTGATCGGCGGCAAGGGCCAGCAAACAAAACTCCCCAGCGCCTGAAGAGGCGCTGGGGAGTCAAGTTGTGGTAGCGGGGGGGGGATTCGAACCCCCGACCTTTGGGTTATGAGCCCAACGAGCTGCCGCTGCTCCACCCCGCGACGGGTCGATGGGGAAGCGACGACGGCGGTGGGCGGCGTCCGCGGCGGCCTCGTCTTCCAGGGGGTCGCCCCCCCAGTACCGTCCGGCGCTGCGCTGGGTCACGACCGGGTTCGGGATGGGACCGGGTGGGACCAGCGCGCTCGCGGCCACGGACGCCGCCGACCGTCCCCGTCGCCGCCCCGGCGACGCGATCCGGCCGTGCCCGAACGGACGAATCCGTCGGGACGGCGGCGCTTTGTTGCGATGGTTCGGTGGCGACCTGATCTGCACTACGAACATGACGGCCGTCGTGCGCCCGTGAGCGCGTTGTCGTGACTCCGGCGCGCGCGAACCGTGCCGGTCGCGGACACGCGACCCACGGTTCGGGCACACCCGCCCTCGGCCATTAGGATGGCTCGGCTCCGGTCGGTTGCCCGCCGTCCACCCGCCACCTATCGACCCGGTCGTCTGCCGGGGGCCTTACTCTCTCATGGAGATGGGGAGGCTCGTCTTGGGGAGGGATTCCCGCTT
>JAICJJ010000642.1 GCA_025928535.1 Thermomicrobiales bacterium | reverse complement strand
CGTCTTGCCGACTCGCCGTCTAGCCGACTTGCCGACTCCGTGCGTCGTATACTCGCCGCCGTGTCACGGCAGCACCGGATCGGCGCCGGGATCAACGCGCCGGAGAGCGAGCCGAACGTGGGAGGAAGCCCGGCGACGCCGACCGGCGTTCCGGCTGGAACGATCGCGGCGACGCCGCTTCCCGTCTTGGCCGCCCCGTCGTCGAACGGCGTCGAGGCGACCGCCGCGCGCCCGCGCCGGCGGGTCAGCGTCTCCGTCGAGGTCCTCCTCTACGCGGCGATCCTCGTCGCGGCCGTGCTGACCCGCTTCTGGGACCTCGGCTCGCGCGCCCTCCACCACGACGAAAGCCTCCACTCCTACTTTTCATGGCTGCTGGCGACCGGGCAGGGCTACACCCACGACCCGTTGATGCACGGGCCGTTTCTGTTCCATTTCAACGCCCTCATCTACATGCTGCTCGGTGCCACCGACGCCACCAGCCGGGTCACGGCGGCGATCGCCGGCGTGGCGACGGTGGCGATGCCGTGGCTGCTGCGCGGACCGCGCCAACTCGGCCGCTGGGGCGCCCTCTTCGCGTCCTTCTTGCTGCTGATCTCGCCGACCATCCTCTATCAGAGCCGCTACATCCGGCACGACATCTTCACCGTCGCCGGCGCGCTGCTGCTGTTCATCGCCATCGTCCGCTACGTCGACCGGCCGCAGCGCCGCTGGCTCGTGACGATGGGCATCACTCTCGGCTTTTTGCTCGCCAACCACGAAATCATCTTCGGCATCGCCGCCATATTCGTCGTCGTCATCGCCGGCGCGCTCTGCTTCGGGCCGTTGCGCCGGACCGGCCTCGTCACGATCGCGGTCGCGATCGCGGCGCTGGCGATCCTCCGCGTCCTGCCGCGATTGGTGAATGCGCCGCTGCCGCCGATCCCCTGGCAAAACCCGACGCAACAAGACCAGCGCGATTTCTACGTCGCGCTCTTGACCAATCCGTTGATCTTGTCGTTGCTGGCGCTGGCGATCGTCGGCGTCGTCGCCATCGCCTTCGTCATCATTCAGCAATACGGCCCGGAACGGCCGGCCGAAGGCTGGATCGACCGCATCTTCGGCGGCGGCCCCGCCCATAGCGTGCAAGAAGCGATGCGGGTCGCGCTGCACGACCGGCAAGGGCTCTGGCTGGCGTTCGGCGGGATGGCGGTCGTCTTCGCGTTTCTCTTCACGACGATGTTCACCAATCTCTACGGCCTCGCCAGCGGCACGATCTCGACCGACGGCACGCTCCTCTACTGGCTCGGCCAGCACGATTACCGGCGCGGCGAGCAACCCTGGTTCTACTACCTGCTGCTTTTCCCGCAGTACGAATTCATCGCCGTCTTGCTCGGCACGGCGATGGCGGCGGTCGTCGCCATCCGCGCCTTCCTGGTTTTGGTCGGGCGGGCGGCGATGGGGCCGCGCTTTTTCACGCAGACGCTGCTGGCGATCTGGTACGGCGGCATCTTCGTCTCCCTTTCCTGGGCGGGCGAAAAGATGCCCTGGCTGGTCGTCCACATCGCCTTGCCGGCGATTTT
>JAICJJ010000149.1 GCA_025928535.1 Thermomicrobiales bacterium | reverse complement strand
TGTCTGCAGCAACGACGCAAAGGCCGACCGCGGACAAGGACTGACCGCCTTGCACATTCGACCATCAACGACCCAGGATTGACGCATGGCATCTTCCGCATGGCGGCAATGGGGAACGAAATCGAGCCGGCGCACGTTCAGCCTCGGCATGGCCGGCGCCGCGCTGCTGATCGGGCGGCGGACGCGCGCGGAGCAATCCGCCGCGCTGCCGTTCAGTTACCCGATCGGCATCGCCGGGCAAGTCGCCGGCGACGGCTTTTTCATCCGGATCGCCTACGCCTGTGAAAACGCCGTCTATTACCCCGGCTGGTGGCACACCGGCGAAAACTGGCACGCGGTCGCCGGCGACACGTTCGGCGCCGACGTCTATGCCGTCGCCGATGGGAGCGTGGAATTCGCCGACTATGACTACCCCGGCCGCGTCGTCATCGTCCGCCATGCGCCCGATCTCTACTCGATGTACGGCCATCTCGATTACACGCTCGATGTCGCAGTCGGCCAGACGGTGGCGCGTGGCCAGCGAATCGGAACTGTCCTGCGCCGCAGCGACGATCCGGCGCGGAGCCATCTCCACTTCGAGTTGCGCACGTTCTACATCCGCGACGACGTCAACGGGACCGCGCCGCAATACGGCGTCCATTGCGGCTACGAATGCCCGCCCGGTCCCGGCTACTGGCCGATGAACGCGCCGGAGCATCCGTCCGACCTCGGCTGGCGCAACCCGACCCACGTCATCGCCCGCCGCGCGATTCCCGGCGCCGCGGCTCCGTCCGGGGCGGAAGCGATCGTCCCCCGCGCCGCCGATCCATCGACCAGCATCTTTTCCGCCCCGGCGGACGATCCGGCGGCGACGCCGGTCGGCGACCTGCCCCTCGCCGCCGGCGACCGCCATCCGTTGCTGGAAATTCGCGCTGGCGCGGAAGACGCGCGCGGCACGAGCGCCGACGCCTATCTCCTCTGGTATCGGCTCGCGTTGCCGAATGGCCAATCGGGCTGGGTGCAGGCGGCCGTGCCGTCGAATCTCGAAGTCGGCGCCGACGGCCGACCCTCGACGATCGGCTTCAACCTGATGCCGGTCGTCACCTCCGGCTGAGATCGAACGAGCGAACGCGACATCGGTCCGCCGCGTCGGTCAACCCGCGCGATCGGCCGGCGACCAGCGATAGCGCACGTCTGGCTCGCTCTCTTGGTTCCCCGCGCCATCCGTCAATTCGACGGCGCGCCAGCCACGCGCTTCGTAAAATGCCCGGGCGCGGACATTCCGCTGAAACGCCCAGCATTGCAAACCGGCGGGCGAACGCCGTTGCGCTTCGGCCACGAGCGCCGAGCCGATCCCACGGCCTTGCCAATCGGGATCGATGTACAGATGGTGCAGCCAGCCATCGCCCACTGCGGCGAACCCGGCGACGCGCCAATCCGCCTCCGCCACGATTACGTGACCGGACGGAACCACCTGCTCCGCCATCCAGGCGTACGTCTCGTCATCGCTATGGACTTCCGCGAGCCAGGGCATCGCCTTCCGGCGCGCTCGCAGGAAAAGTTCGGCCAGCGGGTCGGCGTCGTCCGGCCGCGCGTCGCGCAGCGTCGTCTCGTCGCTCATGCAGGTGGCGCTCCGGACCAGTCGTCAGTCGGCGGCCGCTGTTTGTTCTTCCAGGCCGGCTTCGCGCAGCCGCTCCGCTTCGTCAGCGGCGCGCAATTCGTGGACGAAGGGATCGATCTGCCCGTCGAGGACGCCCGGCATGTTGCTCAGGCTGAGATTGATCCGGTGGTCGGTGATCCGATCTTGCGGAAAGTTGTAGGTCCGGATCTTTTCGCTCCGCTCGGCCGATCCGATCTGCGAGCGCCGCGCCTCGCCCCGTTCCTGAGCCAGCCGCTGCTGCTCGATTTCGAACAACCGCGACCGTAGCACCGTCATCGCCTTGATCCGGTTTTTCAACTGGCTCTTTTCGTCCTGGCAGGTGACGACCAACCCGGTCGGCAGGTGGGTGATCCGCACCGCCGAATCGGTCGTGTTGACGCTTTGGCCGCCGTGGCCGGTCGAGCGATAGACATCGATCCGGAGGTCGTTTTCGCTGATCTGAATATCGACCTCTTCCGCTTCCGGCAACACCGCCACGCTCGCGGTCGAGGTGTGAATGCGGCCCTGCCGCTCCGTCACCGGCACGCGCTGCACGCGATGGACGCCGCTTTCGTAGCGCAGGTGGCTGTAGGCGCCTTTGCCGCGCACCTCGAAGATGATTTCGCGGAAGCCGCCGCCGTCCGTTTCCGTCGCCGACAGCACTTCCGTCTTCCACCGGTTCCGTTCGGCGTAGCGCGTGTACATCCGGAAAAGATCGGCCGCGAAGAGCGCCGCTTCGTCGCCGCCGGTTCCGGCGCGAATCTCGACGATGACGTTTTTCGCGTCGTTCGGGTCTTTCGGCACCAGCAGCGATCGAATCCGGTCGGTCAACGTTTCCCGGCGCTGTCGCAAATCGCGCAGTTCGTCGGCGGCCAGTTCCGCCATTTCCGGGTCGGCCGCCAGCGATTCCGCTTCGTCGATTTCCGTTTCGGTCCGCTGCAAATCGCGATACGCCGCGACGACTTCATCGAGATCGGCCCGTTCCCGACCATATTCCTGCAGCCGCGCCGGGTCGGTCGCGACTTCGGGGTCGGCCATCAACTGGGCGAGATCGTCGTAGCGCCGTTCGAGTTCGGCGAGCGTGGAAAAGAGCGTGCTCATGCCGGAGCGGACCTCTTCTTCGGGAAACATGCAATCGATCGGGAGACACAGCGCACCGCGTCGCGGGCGCCGGTCGGCGCGGCGACCTCGCGGCGCGACGCCTCCATGATAGCGGACAATGGACCCGGCACGCCGCGCCCCGAGGTGACGCGATGACGATGACGATGCGCGCGATGGTCTTCGAGCGGCCCGGCAGCCCGCTCCGGCTGATGGAGCGCCCGATTCCGGAGCCCGCCTCCGGACAGGTCCTGCTGCGCGTTCACGCCTGCGGCGTCTGCCGCACCGATCTTCACATCATCGACGGCGAGTTGCGGCGTCCGAAGCCGCATCTGGCGCCGGGCCATCAGATCGTCGGCTCGGTCGTCGCGACCCATCCTGGCGCGACGCGCTTTCGACCGGGCGAACGGGTCGGCGTGCCCTGGCTCGGCTGGACCTGCGGCGTCTGCCGCGCTTGCCGGTCAGGGCGGGAAAATCTCTGCGATCGCGCCCACTTCACCGGCTACGACCTCGATGGCGGCTACGCCGAGTTCGCCGTCGCCGACGAACGCTATTGCCTCCCGATTCCGGCCGATTTCGCGGCCCTGCACGCCGCGCCCCTCCTCTGCGCCGGCCTGATCGGCTATCGCGCCTGGCGCATGACCGGCGACGCGGAGCGGCTCGGCCTCTACGGCTTCGGCGCGGCGGCCCATCTGATCGCCCAGGTCGCCCGCGCGGCCGGCCGTCGTGTCTTCGCGTTCACGCGCAGCGGGGATGCGGCCGGCCAACAATTCGCCCGTCAACTCGGCGCGGAATGGGCCGGGGCGAGCGACGAGACGCCGCCGGACGAACTCGACGCCGCCATTATCTTCGCGCCGGCCGGCGCGCTCGTGCCGGCCGCGCTCCGGGCCACCGCCAAAGGCGGGACCATCGTCTGCGCCGGCATCCACATGAGCGACATCCCGTCGTTTCCCTACGATCTCCTCTGGGGCGAGCGCTCCCTCCGTTCGGTCGCCAATCTGACCCGGATCGATGGCGAGGAATTTCTGAGCATCGCCGCCCGGATCGATCTGCAAAGCGAAATCCACCCCTACCCGCTCGCTGCGGCGAACCAGGCCCTCGCCGACCTGCGGGACGGCAAATTCAACGGCAGCGCGGTCCTGACCGTGGGATGATGGCGTCTCCTTTCCGCAGCGCTGTGGAAAAGGCTTGTGCTATCGCGGAGGGCCGGTCAATGCATCAGCAGCAAATCGCCACGCGCGGCGCTAAAGACGCCGCGCTAACGCCAATAACCCGGCTGAAGCCGGCTGGATCGAGGCTTGTGCAATATGGTTGCCAATCTCGTGATAAAGTCGAGTTGTGATCGACAAAAGTCCCTCAAAACTCTTCAAAGAGCCGGCTTGAGCCGGCTTATTGGCTCAGTGCGGGGTCTTCAGCCCCTCGCGACGGCGACGCGCGGTCGAACCTCGACGTCCCTCGGCATGCCGTCGGATGAGACGAGATCCTTCGCTTCGCTCAGGATGACGGTCGCAAGCGGGCGCCGCGCCGCAAGCGCCTTGCTTCGTCCGACCATTGCCTTGTCGTAGAGTGAAGCGGACCCACGACCGGCCGGAGTCGATGCGCCGGCCGCCGCCGATGACCGACGGACATGCGAACCGTCCCGAGGAGGTTGCCCCATGCGCCGGCCATCCGCGCCGCTCGCCGCTGTCCTCTCCCTCGCGCTCCTCCTCGGAGTCGCCACACTGACGCGGCCGGTTCCCGTCGCCGCCCAAGCCGCCGTCCCGCCCGGCACGGCCCTCCCCGTCGTCGACGCCGACGGCGGGACGCACGGCACGATCGCCGTCTCCAACGTCGCCGACCCGTTCACCGGCTTCGACCCGAATCAGCCGCCGGAACAAGGCAAGCATTTTGTCGCGCTGACCGTCGTCTTCGACGCCAACGCCGGGAAGAAACTCGACATCGACCCCTCGGTCGTCGTGCTCCAGGACGCGGGCGGCAATCTGTGGCGGCCAACTTACCTGCCGCTGCCCAACGACGCGACCGTGCCGCAACTGACCGGGCAATCGCTCGGTCCCGGCAGCCGGATCAGCGGCCTCCTCGGCTTCGCCGTGCCGGACGGCGCGACGCTCAGCCGCGTCTGGTACAAGCCGAACAGCGACCATCTCTTCCCGCTGGCCGATCTGGCCATCCAGGCGCCGCCGGCTGTCGGCAAACCGACGACCATCGTCGACTCCAACGGCAATGCCGGCGCTGTCACCGTGACCGGGATCGACGATCTGTTCATCGGGTTCGATCCATCGAATCCGCCCACCGCCGGCAGCCGGTTCGTCGTGCTGACGCTCGTCTACGAAAACGCCGGCAAGTCCCGATTCGACGTCGAGCCGTACGGGCTCATGCTGCGCGACGCGCAGGGTCGGCTCTGGAACCCGACCAGCGTCTCCCGGCCAAGCGACCAGGTGGTCGTTCCCGATCTGACCGGCCGTCAACTCGCGCCCGGCGACCGTATTTCCGGCGTGATCGCGTTCGACCTGCCGGACGGGGTCGGCGTCGGGCAACTCTATTGGCAGCCGAACGGCAACCAACTCATCGAACTGGCCGACTTCGCGACTGGCGAGGCGACGCCGGCGCCCTCGTCGCCAGCCACCCCGGTCGCCTCGCCCGCGGCTGCCGCGCCGTCCGCCAGCGCCGATCCGTGTCACGACATTGCGGTCTGGCTCGCGGCCACCCGCGGCCGCATCCAGCAGGCCAGCGCGATGAGCATCGACGACGCGACGCTGAGCGACTCCGCGGCGCTCCGGACCCACCAGCAAGCCTACGCCGACCTCGCGGACGCTCAGGCGAAAGAATCCGCGCCGACTGCCGCGCAAGCGGTCAACCACGCCCTGATCGCGACGCTGCAAGCCTATAGTCAGGCGGTGCAAGGCCTCGCCGCGGCGACCGCGCCGGGCGCGGACCCGAATGCCGACATGACGGACCCCATCAACACGTTCAACGCCGCCGGCGATCGGCTGTCGGCAATCGAGCGCCAATTGTCGACCGTCGCCGGCGGTTGCGGGCTTTCCTGAAAGCGGCTCGCCGTTCGTCCTGAAACGCGACGACGGCCGCCGGAATCATCCGACGGCCGTCGTCTTCGGCATATGAACTCGACTCAGAGCGCGGCGACCGCCCGCCGGTAGATGTCGAGGAACGACCGAATCTCGTCTTCGGTCACGATCAGCGGCGGAATGATCCGGATCGCCTGATCGTAGGTGCCGCAGGTGATCAGCAGCACGTGCTCTTTCAGACAATTGGCGATCACCTGCTTGACCGCCTCCGGATTGGGCGAACCGTCCGGGTTGACGAATTCCGTGGCGACCATCAAGCCGAGGCCGCGCACGTCGCCGATGACCGGGTGATCGGCCTGAATCTCTTTCAATCCCTGCGTCAGGATGGCGCCCATGCGCCTGGCGTTGCCCGGCAGGTCTTCGTCCGCCATCACCTGCAGCGTCGCGACCGCCGCCGCCGTGCCGACGGCGTTGCCGCCGTAGGTGCCGCCGTGCGAACCGGGCGCCCACTTGTCCATGATCGCCTTGTTCGAGACGACCGCCGAGACCGGCATGCCGGAGGCGATGCCTTTCGCAACCGTCATGATGTCGGGCACGACGCCGAACTGCTCGAACGCCCACATCGTGCCGGTGCGGCCCATGCCGGACTGCACTTCGTCCAGAATCAGCATGATGCCGTGGTCGTCGCACAGTTGCCGCACCTTTTGCAGCCAGCGCGATGTCGGGACGATGTAGCCGCCTTCGCCCAGGACCGTTTCGATCAGCACGGCGGCCACGTCTTCAGCCGCCACGAGTTGATCGAACATCTGCTCGAGTTCGGCGAAATACATCAGATCCTGGTCTTCGACTGGTCCCTTGTACGGCGAGCGGAAGAGATACGGAAACGGCGCGTGGTAGACCGCCGGCAGGAGCGGCTCATAGTGGCCGCGCACCTTGACCCGCGACGACGTGACCGACATCGCGGCGTGCGTCCGGCCATGGAAGGCGCCCCGGAACGCGATGATCGCCGGCCGGCCGGTCGCGATCTTGGCGAGTTTGAGCGCGCCTTCGGTCGCTTCGGCGCCGCTGTTGGTCCAGAACACCTGGTTGAGGCTGTCGGGCAGCGTCGCCGTCAACGCCACCGACGCCTGCAGGATCGGCTCGCTGACCAGAATGTTGGCTTGGGCGTGGATGATCTTGGCGGCCTGATCCTGGATCGCCTGGACGACGCGCGGATGACAATGCCCTGTGTTGATGAC
>JAICJJ010000336.1 GCA_025928535.1 Thermomicrobiales bacterium | reverse complement strand
GTGCTGAGCGAAGCGGGGATGTTTCTGGCGTTCGCCTGGTATCTCCTGTCGCCGATTCCCCGCCTGCGCGACATTCCATCGCTGGACGGCGAGCGCGACTCGGCCCCACCGTCATCCTGAGCGAAGTCGAAGGATCTCGTCGTTCGTCATGACAGAATACGAGATGCCTCGACAAGCTCGGCATGACCCTGCGGCGGCGACGGTGGTGGCTGACGCGCGACACGGAAGCGCTCCCGCATCAGCCGGCAAGCAACGTCTCGCCGAACGGAAAGATCGAGGGACCGCCGCCGGTGTGGAGAAAGGCGACGCTGTCGTCCGGGCTGAACACGCCGGCCCGGACATGCGCGATCAGCGCCGCCATCGCCTTGCCGGAATAGACCGGATCGAGGACGACGGCTTCGGTTCGGGCGAGGAGGCGGATCGCTTCGAGTCCGCCCGGCGTCGGCTTGCCATACGCTTCGCCGACGAATCGGTCGTCGATCGTCACGTCGCCGGCGTCGAAGCGGGCGTCGAGGTCGAGCAGATCGGCCGTCCCATTCGCAAGATCGACACACGACGCGACGAGGTCGTCGCGGGGATATTCGACGGCGACCCCGTACACCTCGTACGGCTGCGAAAGCGCGCGCTGACCGACGACGAGGCCCGATTGGGTGCCCTGCGAACCGGTCGCCACGTAGAGGCGGCGCGGCACCACGCCGGCGTCGTTCAATTGCCGCGCCAGTTCGAGCGTGGCCGCGACATACGCGGCGGCGCCGAGCGGCACGCTGCCGCCGGTCGGGATGAGATAGGGAATTTCGCCCGCGGCGCGCAATTCGTCGCCGATCTGCGCCATCGCGGCGCGTCGCTCGCCCTTGCCGGCGACCAGCCGCGTATCCGCCCCGAACAGGCGATCGAGCAGGAGATTGCCGGCGAGGTCCGCGCCGTTGCGCGTGTCGAGCGCGAGGACGCAGCGCAAGCCGGCGACGACTGCGGCCGCGGCGGTCATTCGAGCGTGGTTCGATTGGGCCGCCCCTTCGGTGATGAGCGTCGTCGCGCCGTTGGCGAGCGCGTCGGCGACGAGATATTCCAGTTTGCGCCCCTTGTTGCCGCCGAATGCGAGCCCGGTCAGATCGTCGCGTTTGAGATAGATGCGCGGGGAACCGGGGCCGAGCGCCGCTTCGAGCCGTTCCGCCCGTTGCAGCGGCGTCGGCAACTGGCAGAGGGGAAACCGGGGCAACGCGGCGAGGCGCATGACGTTCCTTTCGGCTGCACGAACGCGGATCGACCATTCGCGATGTGGAAATAGTATCCGGTCGGCGCTCGCTCGGATCGGATCGAAGCGACTGTCCAATCCGGTCAGGTTCAGGCATGCGAGCGATCGGCCAGCACGATCTGCGTGCGTTCAACGGCGGAAGGCACGATCTGCTGAGCGGCGTCCGGC
Organism: Thermomicrobiales bacterium; assembly: GCA_025928535.1. GTDB lineage: Bacteria > Chloroflexota > Chloroflexia > Thermomicrobiales > UBA6265 > JAICJJ01. Next base: position 2,719 of record JAICJJ010000336.1, on the reverse strand, counting down.
GTGACCGCGCCCCGCCAGGGTTTCGTGTGCCGCACGTCACGCGCAGGCTGTCGCCCGCTCGACTGCTGCCTCCCGTCGCGACCGCTTCACTGGCGCCGTGGCCCCGGCCATCCGGGGCGACACGCACAGCGGTCAGACAAGGAGAACATCATGCCCACCGCAAGCGCGAGGATCAACAAGACGAAGATCGGACGATGGGCCTGGGCGGCGAGGGCGGCGTGGCGACCAGCGATCCGAGCAGCCTCGCCGGCGGCCAGGGCGGCGACGCCATGAGCGCCAACCCGGCGGCTGCCGGCGGCCCTGACAAGCCGGCGGCGAATCACCGCGGCGCCTAGTAGAAGCATGGCCGGGCCCCCGACCACCAAAAAGGCCGTGTCTGCAAGGAGTAGCCACGCGGTCCGCTGCACTGTTAAATGAGCATCGCCGGCGACGCGTTGGGGCCGGCGAGCGAGCGGAGAAGGAGCATCCCATGACCGATCAACCGCTCCAGCGATGTTCCGTCGACAATGGAAATCTGGAATACGAAGATCGGGGGGCCGGCGAGCCGGTCTTGCTGATCCACGGCGCGTTTGTGGCCGACGCCCTCGCTCCCCTGCTGGCCGAACCGGCCCTCGCCGATTGCTATCGCGTCATCAGCTACCACCGGCGCGGCTACGCCGGCAGTTCCCGCTCCCAGGGCGTGGTCGGCATCGCGCAGCAAGCGGCCGACGCCCGTGCCCTCCTGACCCACTTGGGCGTGGAACGGGCGCACCTCGCCGGCCACTCCTACGGCGGCTGCGTCGCGTTGCAAATGGCCCTCGACGCTCCGGATCGGGTCCAGTCGCTGGCCCTGCTCGAGCCGGCGTTGCTGGCGGTTCCCGCCGTGGAGCAATGGTTCGCCGAGGTCGGCGGACCGAGCATCGACCGCTTCGCGGCGGGAGACCGCGCGGGGGCGGTCGCGCACTTCCTGCGCGGCGTGTTCGGGCCGGCGGCCTACGCCGACCTGGAGGGCGCCGCGCCGGATGCGATCGCGCAGGCGATCGCCGACGCCGACGCGTTCTACCAGTGCGATCTGCCCGGAATGCAGTCCTGGCCATTCGGCCCCGATGAGGGGCGGCGCGTGACCCAGCCGGTGCTGGGCGTGCTGGGCGCCGACAGCGATTCGGTCACGCCCCTCTTCAGCCAGGCGAACGCGCTGCTCGGCGCGCTCGTGCCGCAGACGGAGCCGTTCGTGCTGCCGGCCGCGACCCACGGCATGCCGTTCATGAACCCGCGCGGACTGGCCGAGGGACTGGCGGCCTTCTTTGCCCGCCATCCCCTGGAGCCGTCGGCCTGACCGGGATTGGGAGCGCCCGGTGGGAGCGGTCCAGCCGCCTCCCGCCGGACGCGGCTGGGCCGGTCGGCGACTCGCCATGTCTCGCCACGATGGCGCCGCGCTTCGGCCGTCGCCCGCGCCACGAAATCGGCGTCGTGACGGAGCGCCGGTTCGCCGAGCACGCATACTCAGGCGCAATCGATTTTGCATGACGGGATGACCAAGACGGACGAGGGGCGAAGTGAACATCAGCGCGCGGGTGCGAAACCGCGAACACGAACATCAGGCGACGGTGACGACGAACGGCGTCGCGCAGACGATCGTCATCCCGTCGAAAGCGTCCGGGTTCGGATCGAGCGCCAACGGAGGGAAATTGCTCTTTCTGGCGTTGGCGACCTGCTATTGCAACGACATCTACCGCGAAGCCGGCAAACAAGGCATCCGCGTCGAGCAAGTCGAGGTCGAAGTCGTCGGCCAGTTCGGAGCGGCCGGCGAACCCGCCGCGCACATCACCTACAGCGCCAGGGTCGTCGCTGACGCGCCGGAAACCGACATTCGCGAATTGATGCTGCGGACCGACGCGCTGGCCGAAATCCAGAACACCTTGCGGGTGGCAACGCCGGTTGCGCTCGATCGCGTCGAGGCGGTCACGGCCGGGCGGTAGTTGGCGCTTTACACAGGGTCGATGGGCCTCCTATAGTCCCTGCTGTCGAGCGCACGCGCGCCGCGCCCCGAGGAGGAGTGTTCCGATGGCACAGGCCCCGGCCCGGATGACGATCGGTCAGGAATTCGCGGAACGATTCGCCGGCTCGCTGGCGATGCATCAGCGAGCGCGCGAGGTGATTCCGGGCGGCATCACCCACGACGGCCGGCATCTCAAACCGTTTCCGCCTTACATCGCCCGCGCCGCCGGCGCCCGCAAGTGGGATGTCGACGGCCACGAATTGCTCGACTACGCCGCCGGCCACGGCTCGCTCATCCTCGGCCATTGCGATCCCGACGTGACCGCGGCCGCCGCCGCCGCGCTCGGACAGGGCACCCATTTCAGCGCCGGGCACGAAGGCGAAGTCCGCTGGGCGGAGATTGTCCGCCAACTCGTTCCCTCGGCCGAAAAGGTGAAATTCACCGGCTCCGGCACCGAATCGACCTTGCTTGCCGTGCGCGTCGCCCGTTCCTTCAGCGGCAAGCCGACGATCCTCAAGTTCGAAGGGCATTTCCACGGCTGGCAGGACTACCTCCTCAAAGGAGAACGGCCGCCCTTCGACGCCACATCGAGTCCCGGCATCCTCGAATCGGTGATGGACACCGTCGCCGTCGTGCCGAACAACGATCTCGCCGCAGTCGAAGCGCGCTTGAAGCAAGGCGACGTGGCGGCGATCATCCTCGAACCGAGCGGCGGCGCGTGGTCGACGGTTCCGCTGGCCG
>JAICJJ010000006.1 GCA_025928535.1 Thermomicrobiales bacterium | reverse complement strand
GCGACAACATCTACCTCGGCGATCGCAACGGCGTGCGGACGCCGATGCAGTGGAGCAGCGACCGCAACGCCGGCTTTTCCCGTTGCGATCCGGCCCGGCTCTATTCGCCCGTGATCATGGACCCGGTCTACGGCTATCAGGCGGTCAACGTCGAAGCGCAGGAACGCCTGCCGACCTCGCTGCTGAAATGGATGCAGCGGTTCATCGCCGTCCGAAAGAATCACAAGGCGTTCGGCCGCGGCACGCTCGAATTTCTCCACCCCGAAAACATCAAGGTCATGCCGTATATCCGGAGTTACGACGACGAGACGATCCTCTGCGTCGTCAACCTGTCGCGCTACGTCCAGTACGTCGAACTCGATTTGAGCCGGTACGAAGGCTGGACGCCGGTCGAATTGATCGGCGACAGCCATTTTCCGAGGATCGGCGCGTTGCCCTATTTCGTCACGCTCGGGCCGCATGCCTTCTACTGGTTCCGGCTCTATCCGCCGACCGGCGAGGACTAGCGGCGTGCGGCCGACCGGCGTCATCGACGCGCTCGCCGCGCGACGGGCGAGTCTGGTGGCGCTTGCCCGCCGGCTGCCGGACGCGCGCTGGTACGGCGACAAAGGCCGGTCGATCGCGGCCATCGATATCGAGGACGTCGCCGCCGTGGCCGCCGATCCGGCGATCGGGCTCGCGGTGATTCGCGTCGGCTTCGAGGCCGGCGACGATTCGCGTTATCTGCTGCCGCTCGCGGTCGAGACTGTCCGCGAGAGCCGGCACGGCGTGCTGCTCCCCGCCGCCGACGGCGCTCCCGCGATCGTCGATGCCTTGACGCTGCCGCGGTTTCCCGCCTGGCTGTTCGATCGGATGACGGACGAGGCCGATCTGGCGGGCGAGCGCGGCCGGTTCGTTTGGGAACGGCTGCCGGGCGGCGCGTTGAACCTGGCCCGGGCCCGGTTGGAGCCGGGGCGCGTGATCGCGGCCGAGCAGAGCAATTCCGCGGTGCGATACGGCGACACGCTCATCGTCAAATTGTTTCGCCGGCTCCACGAGGGAGTGAATCCGGATTTCGAGGTCAGTCGCTTTCTCTGGGAGCAGACCGATTTCCGGAACATTCCCGTCCCGGTCGTCGCCGGGACGTATCAGCCCGACGCCAGCGGCTCATTCGCGATTGCGTTCGGTCAGGCGTTCGTGCCAAACGCGGGCGACGGGTGGGCGTGGACGTTGCGCCAGATCGAGGCGCTGCTGGCGTTGGAGGGAAAAGCCGAGCGACGAGCGGCGATCGATCGCTACGCCGAGGCGGCAGCCACGCTCGGTCGCCGCACCGCCGAAATGCACCGCGCCCTGGCGTCGCGGCCGGACGTGCTGGCGTTCGCCCCCACGCCGCTGCCGGCGGAGCGGTTGCGCCTGTGGGAGCGTTCGTTGCAACGCCGGTTGGGCGCGGCGCTGACGGAACTCGAGGCAGACCCCGCATTGCCGCCGTCGATCGCGGCGTTGCTGCCGGCGCTCATCGCCGACCGGCCGGCGCTGGACGCGCGCGCAACCGGTTTCGCGGCCGAGGCGGGCGATTTCGCCATCCGCGTGCACGGCGATTTTCATCTGGGGCAAGTGCTGCGCAGCAGCGACGACTGGACCATCCTCGATTTCGAGGGCGAACCGGCCCGTCCGCTGACGGAGCGGCGCGAAAAGACGTCGGCGCTCAAGGACGTCGCCGGCATGCTGCGCTCTTTTGCCTACGCCCACGGCGCCGCGCTCCAGCGCGAACCGGACGCGGGGCCGACGCTGGCGGCGTGGGAAGCGGCAAGTCGCGACGCGTTCCTCGCCGCCTATCGCGTCGGAATCGGGCGTGTCCAGCCGCCGATCGCGCCGCCGGACGCCGCCGCGTTTCGCCAGGCGTGCGACGCCTGGGAACTGGACAAGGCGGTCTACGAGATCGACTACGAGCGGCGCAATCGACCAGAGTGGCTGGCGATCCCGCTCGCGGCCTTGCTGCGGCGTGCAACGGAGTAGGCGCGTCGGTCAAAGTCGGTTGGGGCCTGGCATGTGAGGCAAGAGCCGGCCGGCGCACCTGGCGGCAGCGAATCGGATTTCACAGCGGAATGCTTTGCGGGCCGTTGAACAGGTTGTCGGAATCGTAGGCGGCCTTCACCGCTTCGAGGCGGGCGAGATTTGCCCCATAGTAGGCGACTGCCCAATCGACGTCGTCAGCGTCGATGTAATTGACATAGGCTCCACTCATGTACGGCAGCATCGCCAGCCGAAACGAACGGATCCAGTCGATATGGGCCGCTTCATGAGCGGGGTCCGACCAATACGCCTGGTATTGCAGGTCGAACAGGGCGCGACGATGCACGAACGCGGTCGCCGCCGGGTCGATTGCCGCGATGGCGCCTCCGAACGGAAAGAGCTGAACCAGGTTCACGCCGGGCGGCAACGGCATCGACAGGTAGTCGACAAGCGTGGCGATGCCGGCTGCGCCCAGCGGATCGTAGGCGAGCGTCGAGGTGTTCTTGAAAAGCGCGTGCGTCGGCGGAGATCCCGACGGGGCGACGAGGTCGAGATACGACGTGGTCCCGACATCGACGGTCAACGGCGGAACAGCGCTGAAGAGGGGAGCGAGGAGCGTGCGCAACTCCGTCGCCGCGCCGGTGAACCATCCCGTCAAGGCGACGCTCCCGGGAGACCCGGCCGTGATGGTCAGTTCGGCGACCAGACGTTGGTCGACCGCCGGCGCCCACTGCTGCCAGCCGTCGATCGCGGCCCCCGCGTCGGCCCATCCCCACGACGCGGTGCAGGTCGCCAAGTCGGCGATCGGCGTCACGCCGAAGGTGAACGACGTGGCGATCCCGAAATTGCCGCCGCCGCCGCCTCGCAACGCCCAGAAAAGATCGGGATGGTCGGTTTCGCTGGCGTGGAGAACGTCGCCGTTGGCGTCGACCAGTTCGACGGCGCGGAGACGATCGCAGGTGAGCCCGTGCTGACGCGACAACACGCCGATGCCGCCGCCAAGCGCCAGCCCGGCGAGGCCGACGCCAGGACAGGAGCCGGCCGGGATCGTGACGCCGGACGCTCCGAGTTGCGTGTAGAGCTCGCCCAGCCTGATCCCGGCCCCGACCGTCGCTTCGCCGCGCGCCAGATCGATGCTGACGCCATTCAATCCGCGCACGTCGATGACGAGACCGCCGTCCACGACCGAGAACGCCTCGTAACTGTGGCCGCCGGAGCGGGCGCGTGGCGGAACCCCACGTTTCCGCGCCCACCGGACGGCATGTCGGACGTCGGCGACGTTGTTGCAGACGACGATCGCCAGCGGAAAACGCGAAAAGCGGGCGTTGAAGTCCAGACGCTCCTGATCGTATGTCGAATCTCCCGGCCGAATGACGAGGCCGGTCAAGTCGACCCCCGGAACAATCGCCGGCGCGGCGACGGTCGGGGGCGCGGCGACTCGCGCCAGCGCCCCCGCGAGGGAGGCGCCGCCCGCGCGAACGAGCGCGCGACGGGTCAGCATGGGAGTTGACATGTCGAGCGCCGTCTGCTCCCTTCGCCGCCATGGTCATCGCGGCTGGCGCCTAAGATCATGCATTGCGCCGCGCCGCGGATGCGGCGGCGCGACCGGAGAACGCTTCGAGCCGGCTGCCTTCGGGTCAAATCGCTATTGCGGAATCCGCAACGTCTGCCCCGGAAAGATCAAGTTGGGGTCGTTGATCTGATCCCGGTTGGCGTCGAAGATCCGTGGCCACTGGCTCGCATCCTGATACCAGTCGCCGGCGATTCCCGAAAGCGTGTCGCCGGACCGGACCGTGTACTGGGCGAATCCGTGGTAGGGATCGATGAGGGCGCGCCCGAAGACGATCGGCACGACCACCTTGCCGACTTCGCCGATGCCGCTTTGAGCGAATTCGAACACCTCGAGGGTTCCGTTCGACGTCGAGGGGATGGCGCCCAGCGGCAACGTGGCATGGAAATTGGCCCAGATCCCAGTCCCGCCGGCGTGGATCGAGATCAGGACGAGCTCGGTCCCATGGCCGTCGCGGACCCGGGCAGAGAAGACGCCTTCGAATCCCGTGCCAACGCCGCAGGCCGCGACGGGGTCGTCGACCAAATCGAACGGCCGCGGCTGGCGCACCGAGATCTGGGGGAAACTTGGCATCGTGTCACCCTCCTGATGATGCTGATGAAGCGGGAGCGATACAGGCGTGACCGAGCAGCGACCCTGAGCGTGGCCTCCTTATTCGCGAACTTTCGCCACGATGTTTCGATGCTGTTGTCGTCGCGAGGTGAAACTGCGTCCCGCGAGCGTCGAAATGATATTCATTGATTATTGTGCCCTTCCTATAGCAGCACTCAGCGTTTCTGTCAATCAAAAGCGGCATTCTGGCGCACTCTGTTCAGTGCGTGGCGAGAGGCCCGCCGAGCCGGCGCGGTGCTCCTCACGCGATGCCTCGAATTGTCGGCCCTGCTTGTCGGGGTGGGTCGCTACGTCGACTCGATCACCGGCGATGTCGCCGCCGGCAGTCCTTGCCGGGGCGCGAAATCGCGATAGTCGATCGCCGCGAACGGATTGTCGCGTTCGGCGACCGTTTCGAGATACGCCCGATCTTCGTCGGTGATCGCGTCGCGCTCGGCAATGTCGGCGAGTTGGTTGAACCGGGCGACATGCTCGGAAAAGCGTTCCGAGGCGTACGCTTTCGCCTGACCGGTCGTGACGAGAAACGGCCAGTCGCTGCTCTCGAGGAGGAGGAGTTCCCGCGCCGCCTGATCGAGCACGGCGCGACGTTCGCCCTCGGCGTTCGGAAAGCGGACGACGAGGTCTTCCATGCGACGTTCCGCGGCGTGAATCGGCGGCCACATCCAGTCCGTTTCCGGGTTGCGCCAGGTGAAATCGCCGCCGCCGGCGCCCCAACTCGATTCCGGCAGCGCCAGCACCTCGTCCGGCTGATGTGCGGCGACCATCCGCGACGCGGTCGACAATTCGACCACGTCGCTCCGGGCGAGGCCGCGCAAGACGCCTTTCAGCCAATCGACTCCTTCGAACCACCAGTGCCCGAACAATTCCGTGTCGTAGGCGGCGGAGATGACGCCGAACTGACCGTTTTCGGCATGGAACCCGCGCAATGCGTCTTCGACCAGGTGGACGTAGTGAGCGACATGCTCGTTGACCCGCTCGGCCGCCTTGGCCGGCTCGTACGGCGGTTTGCCCCCGAGATCGACGCCGCGGCCGCCGATCCGCCAGTACTGCATCCCGGAGACGGCGTCTTTCTTGTGAAACTCCCGATACCAGAAATCGCCCGGATAGCCGAATTCGGCCGACCAGACTTGCTGTCCGGTCCGGTTGTTGCGCGCCAGCACGGCGACCTCGCCCGGCGCGTCGCCGACCCAGTAGGGCCGGAAGGTGGTGCCGGGGCGCTGCTGCTCGGCCGGCAACGGCGTCACGGCGAAGCGGCGCGCAATCGCGCCATAGGGGCCGATCGCTTCGCCGGCCGCCTTGCCGACCGGGACGCCCCCTTCAACCGTATGCGTTTCGGAAAAGAAGACGCCGAGGGTTTCCTCCGCGAGAAACGATTCGAGGCCAGGGCGACGAATCGCCCGATTGCCTTCGTCTTCGATCACCGCCGGCCGGTACGCGCATTCCGGCAACCAGATCGCGCTCGGGGCGCGGCCGAAGCGCCGCTGGTAGGCGCGGACGCCCGTGTGCAACTGGCCGTGAATCGACGAGTCGCGCGCCAGCAGCGGCAGGTAGCCGTGCGTCGCGGCGCTGGTCGCGATTTCGACGTAGCCGGCGTCCTGCAATTTCCGGAAAGCGCCGACGAGATCGGAATTGAAACGATCCTGAAATGACGCCAGCGCCCGCGCGTACCAGTGATGGTAGAACCGCGCCAGATCGCGCATGACCGTGTCGCCCGCGGCTTCGAACCGGTCGACGTCGTTGGCGGCCCAGGCGGCGCGCTCCGCGGCATACGCCTTGAAATGGTCGACGATCAGCGGATCGGCCAATTGCTCGGCCAGAATTGGCGTGATGCCGATCGTCAGCCGGTAGTTCGTCCCTTCTTCGGCCAGGTCGTGAAGCGCATCGAGCAACGGCAGGTAGGTTTCGGCGATTGCCTCGTGAATCCACTCTTCACCGTGGGGCCACATGCCCGCGCCGCGGGCATAGGGCAGGTGACTGTGCAAGACGAAGGTGAATGCCCCGACCGTGGCCATCATGATCCCCCTCTCCGTTGACTGAATGACGGATGCCGGCCCGCGGTCTATTCCGCCGGTCCCGTCGCGTCATGAAGCGTCCGATTCAGCCATGCGATAGGCCGAATCGGGCGACGTGTAATCGAACGGGCTGACGCCCACGGACCGGTCGAGCGGGCTGCGGCGGCCGTAGGTCGCCGTCAGGTCGCCGAGCCCCGCGCCGAGTCCCTGATGCAATTGGTGTGCCTGATAGCGCCAGGTCCAGTTTCCTTCCGCGCGGCCGGGCGTGTTCATGCGCGCTTCGTCGCCGAGCCGCATGATGTCCTGCAAGGGAAGCACCGCCAGATCGGCGACGGAGGCGAGCGCAAGGCGAATGAAATCCCAGGCGATGTCGCTGCCGTCGCGGCCGAGATAGCGCTGCACGTTGTGCCGTTCCCATTCGGATCGGGTCTGGAACCAGCCGATCGTCGTCTGGTTGTCGTGGGTGGCCGGGTAGACGACGCAATCCCGTTCGTAGTTGTGCGGCAGGTAGGCGTTGTCGGGACCGGTGTCGAAGGCGAATTGAAGCACCTTCATGCCCGGCAAGCCCAGATCGACGCGCAACTTGACGACGTCCGGGGTGATCAAGCCGAGATCTTCGACGATGAACGGCAGCGCGCCGAGCGCGGACCGCATCGCGTCGAAGATCTCCTCGCCCGGCCCCCGCACCCAGCGGCCGGTCGCGGCGGTGTGGGAATCGGCCGGGACGCCCCAAGCCGCGAGAAATCCCCGGAAATGGTCGATGCGGACGAGATCGACCATCTCGAGCGTGGCGCGGACCCGGTCGATCCACCAGGCGTAACCGGTTCGTCGGTTGGCGGACCAGTCGTACATCGGGTTGCCCCACAACTGACCTTGATCGGTGAAGGCGTCGGGCGGCACGCCGGCGACGACGAGGGAATCGCCCTCCGGGTCCAGGCGAAACAGATCCTGATGCGCCCAGACGTCGGCGCTGTCGTGGGCGACGAAGATCGGCAGATCGCCGATGATCCGCACGTCACGCTCGTTGGCGTAGCGATGCAACTCGTCCCACTGCCGTCGAACCTGAAACTGGACCCATTGGTGGAACCGGATGTCGTCCGCCAGTTCGGCCCGCGCCTGGTCGAGCGCCGCCGGCTCGCGGTGCGCCAGCCCCGGCTCCCAGGTTGTCCAGCTGCGGCCGCCGTGCTCGTCTTTCAAGGCTTCGAAGAGCGCATAGTCGGCCAGCCAGTGCGCGTGGCGTTCGGCGAAGGCGTCGAAAGCGGCGTGACGATCTGGCGAGTGGCCGGCGGAAAACGCGGCGAACGCCCGGCGCAGGCGATCGTTCTTGAACGCGGCGACGGCCGCGAAATCGACCTCATGGCTCGAGAAGGGTGGGTGCTCGTCGACGTCGGCCGGCGTCAGCAGGCCGTCGCCGGCAAGCCAGTCGAGCGAAATCAGGAGGGGATTGGCGGCGAACGCCGACGGAGAGGCATAGGGCGAGTTGCCGGCGCCGATCGGATTGAGCGGCAAGACTTGCCAGAATCGTTGCCCGGCGATGACGAGCCAGTCGATGAAGCGAAACGCGGCGTCGCCAATGTCGCCGATGCCGTGACGGCCCGGAAACGACGTGGGATGGACGAGAACGCCGCTCGCGCGTGGCAATGCCTGCTTCTCCTCGGTCGCCGCCGCCGGCCGGCGACGGAGCGATACCGTCTCTCTCCGGCAATCATCGCACGGCGACCGTGGAGGAGGGGCGTCCGGGTTCGATGCAGCACGAGACGCCGACACGCCGGGCCGCGGTCATCATCTGACCCGGAACCGGCGTGCGGTCGCTTTGCTCTGCGAATGTCGCGTCAGGCGTTGGCGGGGGCCGCCTCGGCTTCCGGCGCTGCTTCCGCCGGCGCCTCGGCCTCGGCCTCTTCGGGCCGTCGGCGCTGCGCATCGCGCTCGGCCACCTTGGCGGCGATGCGCTGCTGCCGCTTCGATGGGCGCGCCGCTGTTCCTTGGGCCTGCTCCATGCGCTTCATGAAGCGCTCGACCTGCCCGGCGGTGTCGACGATGCGTTGCTCGCCCGTGTAGAACGGGTGGCAGACGCTGCAGAGGTCGGTCCGCAGATTCGGTTTGGTCGAGCGAGTCTGAAAGGTGTTGCCGCAGGCGCAGACCACCGTCGCGTCGACGTATTTGGGGTGAATGCCCGGCTTCATTGTCTGATGAACTCCGTAATGATGGGTCGGATCGAGCCGGCCCGCGAACATCGTGGTTGCGGCGTCAGTCGGCGGCGGCGGGTTCGACCGGAACGAAGGGGTTCCGCAGCAGTTGCCTCGCGCCGCCGATCGGATAGACGTCGGTCGGATAGACGCTGATGCGCCGCTTGGCCCGGCTGATCGGCTCGAAGCGAACGACCCCGTCGATCTTGGCGTAGATCGTGTGATCCTTGCCGATGCCGACGTTGTTGCCGACCCAGAATTCGGTGCCCCGCTGCCGGACGACGATCGTGCCGGAGCGGACGTACTGGCCGTCGGAGCGCTTCACGCCGAGTCGTTTCGCCTCGCTGTCGCGGCCGTTGCGGGAACTGCCGACGCCTTTCTTGTGCGCCATGATGGGTGTCCTTTCCGTGGGTGAGCAGGCCGCTCAGGCGTTGATCGCGGTGATGGCGAGCCGCGTCAGCGATTGCCGATGGCCGGTGCGCCGCCGGTACCGCTTCTTCGCCTTGTACTTGAAGACGACGATTTTCTCGCCGCGATATTGTTCCTCGATCGTCGCCGAGACGCTGGCGCCGGCGACGGTCGGCGTGCCGATGCGGGCCGGCCCTTCGCCGCCGATCATCAGGACGCGGTCGAGGGTGATTTCGACGCCGGGATCGTGGGGAAGCTTTTCGACCGAAAGCCGGTCGCCTACCCGCACCCGGTATTGTTTGCCGCCGGTTTCGACGATCGCATAGGGCGTCGCGGCCTTCGCGTCAGTCCGGGGCGCTTCGGTGTCGGTCATCGGTCGTCTCGTCTCATCCATGCAGGCGCCGGCCGCTGATTCGGTCCGGGGGCCGCGCAACACAAAATTGGGCGCAACGGCGCCCGCGACGCGATAGTGTACCACGACACGAGCCTGCGTGAGGAGGGACATCGATGAGCCAGACATCAGGGTCGGCGGGCGCGCCGATCGACGAGCCCGACGCGCCGATCGTCGCGGCCCGGTTGGCGGCCGTGCTGGCGCGCTGGGGCGAACGCCTCGACGACGCCGGCCGGGAAGCGGTCGCAGCGCGGATTCGCCGCGACGTGCAACTGGCGCGCGAACTGCGCGCCGTTCCGCTCGCCAACGGGGACGAGCCGGAGATCGTCTTCGTGCCGTTTCGGGCGGCGGAGGATGCGGCGCAATGAGCGGAAATCTGCCGGACAACGGGTTTCCCGATCTCGATCGCCTCGGCGCGATGCTGCGTGGCCGGGAAACGACGGCGGCCGATCTGGCGCGAACCGCGCTCGCCCGCCTCGACACGATCGGCCGCGATCTGAACGCGCTGGTCACGTTGACGCCGGAGCGGGCGGCGGCGGAAGCGACGGCCGCCGACGCCGATTTCGCCGCCGGCGTCGATCGCGGTCCGCTGCAGGGCATTCCGTATGGCGGGAAAGATCTGCTGGCGGTTCCCGGCTACCCGACGACCTGGGGCGCCGCGCCGCTCCGTGAGCAACGCTTCGAGCGCGACGCGGCCGTCGTTGAACGGCTGACCAACGCGGGAGCCATGCTGGCAGGCAAGTTGGCGACGGTCGAAATCGCCGGCGGTTTCGGCTACGAGCAGCCGAACGCGGCCTGGACCGGCCCCGGCCGGAATCCCTGGAATCCCGAAACGTGGGCCGGCGGCTCGTCGAGCGGTTCCGGCGCGGCGGTCGCGGCCGGCCTCGTGCCGTTCGCGATCGGGACCGAAACGTGGGGCTCGATCACCGTGCCGGCGGCGTTTTGCGGCGTGACCGGCATGCGGCCGACCTACGGCCGGGTCAGCCGGCGCGGCGCCATGGCGCTGTCCTGGACAATGGACAAGATCGGCCCGATCTCGCGCAGCGCGGCCGATTGCGCGACGGTGCTCGCCGTCATCGCCGGCCCCGACCCGGCCGATCCTTCGACGCTGCATCATCCGTCGTTCACGCCGGAGCGCGAACCGCCGGCTCGCGTTCGACTGGCGGTCTTGCGCGGATCGGCGAACGGCGTGCAACCCGAAGTCGCGGCCAATTTCCAGGCCGCGCTCGCGGTGTTGGCGGGTTTCGCGGAGTTGACCGAAGTCGATCTGCCGTCCCTGCCGTTCGAAGCGGCGGCGACGATTCTCTTCCAGGCGGAAGCGGCCGCCGCGTTCGAAGCATTCGTCGATGCCGGCGCCTCGCTCGCATTGACCGCGCCGGAAGATCGGATCGGCATGCTCGACCGGTTCGCGATTCCGGCGGTCGATTATCTGCGCGCGCAGCGCGTGCGGCGCATCGCCGGGCGGGCGCTCGACGCGATGCTGGCGCCGTTCGACGGGATCGTCGCGCCGACCCAGCCGCACGTCGCGCCGCCGATCGGCCAGCCGTTTCGCGACTTTTTCGACGACGCCGGCATTCCGAATCTCGGCGGCGCCGGCCACCTCAGCGGGCTGCCGGCGATCACGGTGCCGAACGGCTTCGGCGCGGGCGGATTGCCGACCGGCCTGGAAATCATGGGCCGGGCCGACGCCGACGCCCGGGTCCTCGCGGTCGCCGAGGCGTATCAGGCGCGGACCGACTGGCATCGGCGCCGTCCGCCGGTTTGAATTCGGGATGCGGCAGGCATGCCGCGCCGGCCCGCCGAGGCGGAACCGACGGTCGGCGGCTTGACGTAAATATGGAGCCGTATCGGACGCGCGCGCGTTCCCGACCATGAACCGAACCGTCGCGGGCGGCGCCGAATCGTGACTGACGATCGAGGAGACAGGCGTGGCTGAGCAACGTTGGCATCGATGGCGGCGGCGCATCCCGCAACGACTGCGGTCGGGCGCGCTGCCGGTCGGGTTCGCACTGCTGTTCGCGTTCAGCGCGGGCGTCGGCATCGGCCGCGAGGCCCCGCCGTTCGCGCCGCAGGCGGGAGCGGAATCGTCGCTGACCGACACCCCGCAATTCAAGGAATTCCAGGCGACCTGGGATCTGATCCACACCCGCTGGGCCGATCCGGCCTCGGTCGACGACGCGGCGCTGCTTTACGGAGCGGCGTCGGGGATGGTCGACGCGCTCGGCGACGAAGGCCACAGCCGCTTTCTCGACCCGCAAGACGCGCAAGATTTCGCCGACCAGACGAGCGGGCAATTCGTCGGCATCGGTGTGGAGATCGCGTTGCGCGGCGGCCTGCCGGTCGTCATCGCGCCGCTGGACGATTCGCCGGCCATGAAAGCGGGCATCCGCTCCGGCGACACGATCATCCAGGTCGATGGCCAGTCGCTGGAAATGAAGTCGATCGACGAGGTCGGCAAGTTGATCCGCGGCGATCCGGGCACGCACGTCACGCTGCTCTTGCAGCATATGGGTGACTCGACGCCATTTCAGGTGACGGTCACCCGGCAGAAGATCAGCCTCGATCCGGTGAGTTGGCGGATGCTGCCAGGCGGCATCGCGCAAGTGCGGATCGCCGAATTTTCGTCCGGCGCCACCCGTGAATTGAAAGACGTGCTGGCGGCGATCCGGCAGCAAGGCGGCCGCGCGGTCATCCTCGACCTGCGCGACAACCCCGGCGGACTTGTGTCGGAAGCGGTCGGCGTCTCGAGCCAATTCATGGACGAAGGGAAGACGATCTTCGAGCAAAAAGAGCGCGACAAGGCGGCGCTGCCGATCAAGACGGTCGGCCAGGATGGGCTCTGGCTCGATCGGCCGCTGGTCGTGCTGGTCAACAAGGGCTCGGCGTCCGCCGCCGAAATCGTCGGCGGGGCGCTGCGCGACAACGGCCGGGCGCTGCTCCTCGGCAACACCACCTTCGGCACCGGGACCGTGCTCGTGCCGTTCGATCAGCCGGACGGCTCGATCGTCTTGCTCGGCACGGCGCTCTGGCTGACGGCCGACGGTCAGCAAATCTGGAAGCAGGGCGTGGTTCCGGACCGGCAGATCGACCTGCCGTTCGACCAGACGCCGAGCCGGCCCGAGGAAGATCGCAACATCGACGCGGTGAAACTGCTTGCATCGCCCGATACGCAATTGCGCGCCGCGTGGGACGCCGCCGCGCGCGACCTGGCGCCGGCGATCGTGCGCGGACCGTGGCCGCTGCCGGATCGGGCCGCGGCGGTCGCACTCTTTCCGGAGAGGGTGATGGTCACGACGTTCGTCGACCGAAATCGTGCCGGCGTGCCACTGCCGCCCGGCGCTCAAGTCGCCGCGGGAAGGACGCGCGATGACACGTTCGACGCGCTCCGCCAATGGGAGCGGTCCTCCCGCCGCGTTAGTCGGTTGCATTGACCGAATCGGCCGCCACTGGCCGGTTTGCTGGTTTTCCATGCCCTGACCGGAGCCGGGTCCGTCGCTCATGCCCTCGCGGACGCGGGCGGCGAGGCCCCGATGGACGGGTCGCTGCCCCGCCGCGCCTGGCACCCTGGCGGGTTGGTTCCATAGTGGATCGCCTCTCCATCATTGACCCCGCTGTCGTCGCGGTCGGGATGGATCGGGTCAGCGTGGAGGTGGATGGCCCCGGCCCTAGCCTTGACGCTGCCGGCGTCGGCATCGGCTCCTGGGCCTGCTTGGCAGTGACCGGCGCTGCAGTATCCTGCCGCCACTGGCGGCTCCGCAGGTTCATGAGCGTCTGACCAGAGGCAGCGATGGTTGCAATGGAGCCTCATTTCCTCCCCGCTCTGCCGCGGCCGCTCACTCCGCTCGTTGGCCGCGGTTCCGAGTTGGCGGCAGTCGGCACCCTGCTAGACAACACGGCCATGCGTCTCATCACCTTGACTGGGCCGGGTGGGGTCGGCAAGACCCGATTGGCGGTCGCCGCCGCGAGTCAGGTCGCCGCAAGTTTCCCAGACGGCGTTGCCTTCGTGTCGCTTGCCCCAATCGTGCGCCCCGACCTCGTCAGCACGACAATCGCCCGTTTTTTGGGCCTGCGCGACCTGGGGGCCGGGCGCGTCGAGGAACGGCTCCGAGACTTCCTGACGTGCAAACGCCTGTTGCTGGTGCTGGACAACTTCGAGCAGGTGATCGCCGCCGCCCCGCTGCTGGCCGACCTGCTCGCCATCGCCCCGGGCCTCAAGTTCCTCGTGACCAGTCGGGTCCGGCTGCGCATTTCGGGCGAGCGGGAGTACCAAGTGTCGCCGCTTCCGGTCCCCGATCTGGCGGCCGGCGCACCGGCGAGCGAGGCGGCGGCCGTCCAGCTCTTCACCGAACGGGCGCAGGCTGTGCTCCCCGACTTCGTCGTGACCGCCGAGAACGCGGTGGTGGTGACGGAGATATGCCGGCGGCTGGACGGCTTGCCGCTGGCGCTCGAGCTCGCGGCGGCGCGGGTGAAAGTGCTGCCGCCGCTCGCGTTGCTGGCCCGCTTGGAGTCTCGCCTGCCCCTGCTGACCGGGGGAAGCCGCGATCTTCCGCTGCGACAGCAGACAATGCGCGACACGATCGCCTG
The DNA here is from genome assembly GCA_025928535.1 of Thermomicrobiales bacterium. GTDB lineage: Bacteria > Chloroflexota > Chloroflexia > Thermomicrobiales > UBA6265 > JAICJJ01. The sequence goes on along the minus strand of JAICJJ010000006.1, from coordinate 4,515 downwards.
GAGCTTCGACCTGCTGACCCCGGCTGAGCAGACGCTCTTCCGCGACCTGGCGCTCTTCGCCGGCGGTTTTGGGTTGGAGGGCGCTGAGGCCGTCAGCGGGGACACCGGTCCGTGGGCTGCCGGTCAATACGACCAAGAAAGCGGCGAAGGCCTCTTCTTCCAAGGTTCAATGCCGCCATCGTCTCACAGCGAAATGGCGCTGGATGATCTGACGTCGCTGGTCGAGCAGAGCCTAGCGCGTCGGATCCAAGGCCCGGAAGAGGGCGAGCCGCGCTACCAGATGTTGGAGACGGTGCGCGAGTTTGGACGTGAGCGACTCGTCGCGAGCGGCGAGGCCGACGATATCCAACGGCGACGCCTGCGGTATCTCGTTACGGTGGCCGAGCGGCTTGCTGAACGCCTCTGGCTGCCGGCGGCGGAGCGGCCATTGGCGCGGCTGGACGCCGAACTTGATGACGTGCGGGCGGCGCTGGCCTGGGCGGCGGCGAGCGGCGAGTTTGCGCTCGGCTTGCGACTTGCGCGGGCGATGGTCAACTACTGGGTCGTCCGCGGTCATCTCCGGGAAGGGCGAGATTGGCTGGAGCAAGCGCTGACCTGGGGACCGCCGATCGCGTCGCCGGAGCGGGCGTGGGCGCTGGTCGGCCTCGGCTGGGTGACGCGGCTTCAGGGGGAGATTGACCAGGCGGAAGCAGCGCTGGACGAGGCAACGCAGGTCGCGATGGCGACTGGCGCGCGAATGGCGGAGGCGATCGCGCGGCTTGGCTTGGGCCTCGTGTGCCTGGATCGCGGCTACTTCGAAGAGGCATCAACCCGCATAGAGGCGGCGACGACGTGCTTCCGGGAACTGGCGCCGGTGTTGGTCGCCGGGCCGTACTACGCGAGCCTCGCCTCTTCCCGGCTGGGGGAAATCGCCCTTGCGGCCGGCGACTTCGCCGTTGCCTCTCGCCTTCTCATCGAAGCCGAACGGCAACAGCGAGCACGGGGCGACGACTGGGGGTTGGGCGAGACCCTGCGCCACCTTGCGCATCTGGAACGGAAGCGCGGCGACCTCGACGGCTCGCTGGCCCGCTGCCGGGAGGCGCTGGTCCTGGCGCAAACCCATGGTGACCGAATCCAGGCGGCCAACGCGCTCGCTGGCGTAGCCGCCGTGGACGCCGAAGGAAATCGGCCGGAGCGAGCCGCGCGGTTGCTCGGGGCGGCGGCGGCGCTGCGGGAGCAACTCGGCGCCGCCGCGGAGCCGTGGGAGCGGCCGGACTGCGAACGGGTCCTTGCCTCGGCGCGCGCCGTGCTGGGGGAGGATGCCTTCGCCGCCGCTTGGGCGGCGGGCGCCGTGCTGCCGCTGGAAACGGCCATCGCTGAGGCGCTCGCCGACCCTGAAGCGGCGGATGCTCCGAACCCGCCCGGTCCTACGGTGGCAGGTGGGGTTGAGTTGACGATGCGCGAGGCTGAAGTCGTGCGTCTCCTTGCGGAAGGGCTAAGCGATCGAGAGATCGCGGCGGCGCTTTTCATCAGCCCCCGCACGGCCAGGTTCCACGTGGCGAACCTGCTGGCGAAGTTGGGCGTCGACTCCCGAACCGCCGCCGCCTCCTATGCCGTTCGCCGCGGACTCGCGTAGCGCCGTCTCTCCGCCCTCGGGCAAGTGTGCTTGCCGCGGCCGACCTGACAGGATTGTCAGGTCAGCCGCGCACGCGCCCTGACCACAAACTCGTAGGACGCACGGTGTGTCCAGCGATCCACCGGCGCACGATAGAACCGCGCCCGCGCTGGCTGGCCGCGACTGATCGACGAGTCTGAGGACTTCGGAATGCCTTTGGACGTGATGCCTGCGCCCAATCCGCTCACTTCGGCGGGAGGCGCCAGGCGCGCCCCGCCATCCTCTTCGACGTCGCCGCAGTGTAGACTGGAGGTCCAACAACATGAGCGATTCCTCTCCTGCCGCGGCCAACGCGGTCCCCCCGATCGTCCTCGAGCCGGTCGCCCAGGACTTCGTCGCTGCGTTGACCAAAGCGGGCGGGGCGCCGCTCGACAGTCGCTCGCTCAAGGATGCCCGCGCCATTCTCAATCAATTGCAGTCCAACCACGCGGCTATGGCGCCGGCTGAGGTCGAGCCGCACACGATTCCTGGCGGCCCAAGCGGCGAGATTTCGATCACGGTCGTCCGCCCGATCGGAACCAATGGCAGCCTGCTCGCGGTTCTGTATTTTCACGGCGGCGGCTGGGTCCTCGGCGACTTCGACGTCTACGAGCGTCTGGCGCGCGACCTCGCCGCCGGCATCGGCGCCGCCGTCGTCTTCGTCAACTACCCGCCGTCACCCGCGGCGCGCTACCCGGTCGCGATTGAAGACGCCTATGCCGCGACGAAATGGGTGGCCGAGCGGGGCGGTGAACTGGGGCTCGACGGGAGACGGCTGGCGCTCGTCGGCGATGGCGTCGGCGGCAACATGGTCGCAGCAGTGACGCTGTTGGCCAAGGAACGCGGGAGGCCGAAGATTCGCCACCAGGTCCTGCTCTACCCGGTGACAAACGCCGCCTTCGACACCGGCTCCTACACGCAGTTCGCGGACGGTCCCTGGCTGACGCGCGCGGCGATGCAGTGGTGCTGGGACAACTATCTCCCGGAGCTCCCGACGCGGTTGGCGCCGACGGCCTCGCCGCTGCAAGCGAGTGTCGATCAACTGCGCGAGTTGCCGCCAGCGCTGGTGATCACCGCCGAAGCGGACGTGTTGCGCGACGAAGGAGAGGCGTATGCCCGAAAGTTGCGCCAGGCTGGCGTCGACGTCACGGCTGTCCGCTACGAGGGAACCATCCACGACTTCATGCTGCTCAACGCCTTGATGGAGAGCAACGCCGCCCGGGCAGCGACAGCCCAGGCGATCCGGGCGCTGCGAGCGGCCATCCACCGCGAGACCGGAATGCCGCCTGCTGCCGTTGGGTCTGACGCAAGAAAGGACCAAAGATGACTGACATCGATCGTGGCCGGTCACCGCGGATCGGACACCGAATGCTGACACGCCGCGGCGTCGTCGGACTCGGGAGCAGCGCCGCGCTGGCGATCGCCGCCCACATCTGCTTCCCCACTGCCGCAGGTGCGGTTTCGAGTGCGACGGACCTGTCCGGAGTCGCCGCACGGTCACCGAAAGGACGAATCATGGCCTCTGCTACGCCGGCCGCCAACGCGGCCCCGACCGTCGTCCTCGTCCATGGCGCGTTTGCCGACGCCTCGAGTTGGGCCCAGGTCATCTCCCTGCTCCAAACCGACGGGATCGCCGTGACGGCTCCCGCCAATCCATTGCGCGGCGTCTCGAGCGATGCCGCGTACCTCGCCAGCGTTGTCAACCAGATCGCCGGTTCCGTCCTGTTGGTTGGCCACTCTTATGGGGGGGCTGTCATCAGCAATGCCAGCGCACAGGCGACGAACGTCGTGGGCTTGGTCTTCATCTGCGGTTGGATCCCGGACGAAGGAGAGACGCTGCAAACCCTCGCGGCCAGGGCCACCGACAGCAAACTAGTCGGCCCGGCGCTGCGCACCGCCAAGTTTCCCAACAGCGCGGAAACGGAGCCGGGAATCGAATTGTCCATCGACCCGGCCTCGTTCCACGCAGACTTCTGCGCCGATCTGCCGGCGGCGCAAGCGGCGATCATGGCCGTTTCCCAGCGCCCCCTCGCCTCCGCCGGTTTCGGCGAACCCTCGGGCGCGGTGGGCTGGAAGACGCTCCCGTCCTGGGCGCTGGTGTCGCCGCACGACTTCGCCATCGGGTACAGCGTCGAGCGCTTCATGGCCGAGCGGGCCAAGGCGCACATCGTCGAGGTCGATTCCTCGCACGTCGCGATGCTGTCACATCCCCAAGCGACGGCCGACCTGATTCGCGAGGCCCTCAAGGCCTAGCGCTGGCCGATGTCAGCGTCGAGCTATCCGAGCATCGTGTTCGCCGCCCGACACCGCTTCGACCTCGAGAGCGACAGCGCCACGGTTGTCCGTACTCTCGCGACCGTGCGTGCAGCAAGTTCTCCGGCAGAAAGCGACTTGAGATATCCGAGCGAACGGTCTTCGGCCGGCGCATGTCGATCGGGCGCGGCTGCGCCAGAGACTGACGGCCCGCTTCGTTGCGGGGACGGAACGCAACGACGTCCCGGCAAAAGGATAAAGACCTGCGCTCCAGGACTCGATTCCGCGAACCGGCCGTCACTGGCCGGTTCGCTGCTTTTCCATGCCCTGGCCGGAACCAGGGCCGCCCATGGTGATCGTGCCGTCCGAATCGGTGTCGAGCGACGGGCCGTGTTCGGCCGCTTGCCGGCGGGCGGCCTGCTGAAGTTGCCGCGCCGCTTGATCGCCGCTCAGTTCGCCCGATTCGACCTCTGACTCCAGATCGGGCACGCCGTCGCCGACGCCCGGAACTGGCACGAAGCCTCTGCTTTCGCGGTCGTCCATGTCGCCTCCTCGGTGATGATGCCCCTCGGCGCACTCGGAGCGGCGAGCGGGTCGGACGAATCGTTGAAGCAAGGCGCGTGCCGCTT